>JAYFRX010000253.1:0-4342 GCA_040946945.1 Burkholderia sp.
ATGGATCCGAAATTCGCGGGCAACGTCATCAATGATTGGCGCTTCCATCCCTTGGGTTCCGTCGTTCAGACATCCAAGGTTAACAGCTTGCCGAGAAAGTAAACAGCCCCTCATTGGTTTTTGAACTGGCTTCTTAGGGTCTTGGAGTTAAGTAACTAATCAGGTGAACTTATGTCATCGACGAGAGCGAGATCGAACGGATGCGTGGGCCAAATTTCCTGATTAGTTACTTGACTCCGAGACCATTAACACACGGCGAGGATGAGGTTTTGTCGTAACGGCGGCCCGAAGCAGGCGCGGCACCATCGCGGGCAAATCGAAACGGTAGGCGAATTCAGCGAGATAGCGATGGGCATATTTGGCGTGATCGATAGCCTGGTACGTGCCCTTGAAGGCCGTTTTCAGGTTGCCGAGCATCGTGTTGACTCAGCGGAACTCGGGGGGGGGCTGCGCGGCCTGACGGCCACCGCCCGTGACATGGCGCTCATGACTGGCAGCCTTTTGCGTTACGCCGTCGAAACACCACAGGCCATCGGAAACGACGCACGCGGTGGGCATCAAGCTGCCGGCCGCCCAGACCTCAAGGGCCGCTTTGGTAAAGCCCGGCACGGGCGAGAGCCGCATGAACAGAGGACGGCTATCGTCAGAGGTCTGCACGGCCGCTACACAAACGGCGTCTTGCCGGGCGCGCCACGCCCAGCCTTACCGCCGGAGTGTTCCCCGCCCAGATACGGTCGTCGACCTCGACCCGTTCGTGGAGCCGGCGTCGCTCTTCGCGCAGCCACATGGTCTCTAGCAACTTGTGCTTGATGAGCCAGACCGTCTTGTAGCTCACGCCCAGCTGGCGTTTGAGCTCCAGTCCGCTGATGGCGTTCTTGCTCTGCGTCACCAAGTAAATCGCCAGAAACCAGGTCGTCAGCGACAATTTCGTCTTCTCGAATATCGTTCCGACGATCGACGAGCATTGGTACCGGCAGGACTGGCTCAGGCATTCTCACAGTCGCTGGCCGTTGTAGGCGCTGGCGTAGCGCGTGCCCTTGCATCGAAGGCACACCCAGCCATCGGGCCAGCGAGACCCGACCAGCGCGGCCTCGCATTGCGCTTCGTTGCCGTACTGCTGCTGAACTTCTTTCATCGACAGACCGGCCTGAAACTGGATTCTGTTCATGGACATGGCGCACGCTCCGTAAGCATCTGGCGAACGATACTTGATTTCATGCCTGCTTCGGAGTCAAGTAACTAATTAGGTCGCCTGTTAGGCGCGGGACATGAATCTTGCCGGGTGGCGGCTGCATGCGTTCGGCGGCGAGCGGGGCCGACATTTATCCGTCAGGGTCAGCGGCAACTGGCGGCTGATCTTGGCATTCGAGGGCGAGGACTAATGCTCGTCGATTACCTCGACTATCACTGACCGACAGGGTTAGCGACATGACGCGCATTTCCAATCCACCGCATCCTGGCGAAACGCTCCGCGAAGACGTTCTGCCCGCGTTCGGCCTTACCGAGGTCGCGGCCCAGTTGAGTGTGGCACGGGCCGCGTTGTTGCGCGTGCTCAACGGCCGGGCCGCCATCTCGCCGGAGATGGCTTTGCGCATCGAGGGCTGGCTCGGCATCGAGAACGGTGGCACAGCCGATCTCTGGCTCGCCGAGCAGCTCGCCTACAATCTGGCGCAGGCTCGCGCTAAAGGTATGCCCAAGGTGATTCGGGCTCACGCCCGAACCTTGCGGCGCAGGGCTTAGCAGCCCCAAACGACGAAGGCCGGAATTCCGCATCCCGGCCTTCGTGCTTTGCCCAACCGATTCGTCTGCCCAGTGCGGGGTCATGCACCGTGCGCCGCGCTCAATAGAACCCCGGCTCGCCCAGCGGCCGCGTCTTGAAGCGCTTGTGTACCCAGTAATACTGCTCCGGCAGCAGCGGGATCTGCTCTTCCAGGAAGGCGTTCATGCGGCGCGCATCGAGATCGTCGTCGCCGGTCGGATAGTGGTCCCAGGGCTTGAACACGCGCAGGCGATACCCCTTGTAGTGCGGCAGCACCTCGCCGATGAACGGCACCACCTGCGCGCGCCCGGTCTTCGCCAGTCGGCCCACGGCCGTCAGCGTGCAGGTAGAAATTCCGAAGAACGGCACGAAGGTCGAGTTGCGCAGGCCGTAGTCCATGTCGGCGCCGAGCATCACCGGCTTACGGTCGCGTAGCCAGCGCAGCACGATGCGCGCGCTGTCGGCTCGGCTCGCCATCTCAGCCTCGAAGCGGCCGCGTGCACGCTTCGCTTTGGCCTCCAGCAGCGGGTTCGAGAATGGTTGGTATAACGAACCGCAGGTGCGTTGCAGCGAACGATTCAGCCAGATCGAGCCGGCCTCGATGCCGACGAAATGCAGGCCGAGGAACAGCGTGGGCGGCAGGTCCGGATCGGTCAGGTTGATCGCGCTATCCACCTCGATCAGCCTGGCGAGCTTCTTCTCCGAGCCGAACCATTGCACGCTGCGCTCGACATAACTGCGAATCGCATGACGAAAGTGCCGGCCGGCGATCTCCTCGCGCCGCACCGCGCTCCACTCGGGAAAGCAGAGTTTCAGATTTGTATGTACGACGCGTTTTCTTCGGCTTGGAATGCGATAGAGCAGCCAGCCGAGACCATCGCCGAAGAGGGCTGTCACGCCATACGGTAGCAGCGCGAACAGCTTGAGCAGCAGCAACGCAAATTGCGTGCCCAGGCGCGCTAGCATGCGCGGCCTCGCGCTGCCGCGGCGGCTCGAAGGGCAGGCGAATAAAGAAATGAATTCAGAATGAGGATCGGCGGAAACACCACGGCGCTCTTGTGTGACAAAGGGAGAAAGCGGATATAATACGCGCTTAGCCGAGTTAACTGACAACTTGCGGGGCGAAGCCGGATAGGCCTACTAGTAAGCCTATCCGGACCAAGGAATCCGCTAAAGCGTCGCCACTTCAAAGCAACCGAAGCTGGCTACGTGAATGCAACCGTAACCACCAAGGAGCTTGAACAACGTGGCAAACGACTTCTTCTTCACGTCCGAATCCGTTACCGAAGGCCACCCGGACAAGGTCGCCGACCAGATCTCCGACGCGATCCTCGACGCCATCCTCGCGCAAGACAAATACTCCCGCGTTGCCGCCGAAACGCTGTGCAACACGGGTCTGGTCGTGCTCGCGGGTGAAATCACCACCACCGCGAACATCGACTACATCCAGATCGCGCGCGATACGATCCGTCGCATTGGTTACGACAACACCGACTACGGCATCGACTACAAGGGCTGCGCGGTGCTGGTCGCCTACGACAAGCAATCGCCGGACATCGCTCAGGGCGTGAACCGCGCGCACGACAACAACCTCGACCAGGGCGCGGGCGACCAGGGCCTGATGTTCGGTTACGCGTGCGATGAAACGCCGGAGCTGATGCCGCTGCCAATCTACCTGTCGCACCGTCTGGTCGAGCGCCAGTCCAACCTGCGCCGCGACGGCCGCCTGCCCTGGCTGCGCCCGGATGCAAAGTCGCAGGTCACGGTCCGCTACGTCGACAGCAAGCCGCACGCGATCGACACCGTGGTGCTGTCGACGCAGCACGCGCCGGACATCGATCTGCCGCAACTGCGTGAAGCCGTGATCGAGGAGATCATCAAGCCGACGCTGCCGGCCGATCTGATCAAGGGCGACATCAAGTTCCTGGTCAATCCGACCGGCCGTTTCGTGATCGGTGGCCCGCAAGGCGATTGCGGCCTGACCGGCCGCAAGATCATCGTCGACACCTACGGTGGTGCCGCACCGCACGGCGGCGGCGCGTTCTCGGGCAAGGATCCGTCCAAGGTCGACCGTTCGGCCGCCTACGCGGGCCGTTACGTCGCCAAGAACATCGTCGCCGCGGGCCTGGCCTCGCGCGCGCTGATCCAAGTCTCCTACGCGATCGGCGTGGCGCAACCGACCTCGGTGATGGTCAACACCTTCGGCACCGGCAAGGTGTCAGATGACACGATCACCAAGCTGGTCCGAGAACACTTCGACCTACGTCCGAAGGGCATCGTGCAGATGCTCGACCTGCTGCGCCCGATCTACGAGAAGACCGCCGCCTACGGCCACTTCGGCCGTGCCGAGCCGGAATTCACCTGGGAAGCGACCGACAAAGCGCTCGCGCTAGCCGAAGCGGCCGGCGTCGAACCAGCGGTCGCAGTCTGAGCGTTTCGCCCGGTCCGCCCTTGACAGATCGGCATAGGGGGCAGCCCTGAGGCTGCACCCCTGCCACACCACCCGGCATGCGGGTCCGCACCGGGCGGTTCGAGAAGTTGAGGTTAAGAGAGTCGGGGCACACCCAGTTGGTCGAAGTGAGC
>JAYFRX010000254.1:0-4316 GCA_040946945.1 Burkholderia sp.
CTGCACGAACTGCTGCTCGACACGTTGCGCGAGGCCGGGCAGATCGATCTTTCATACGCTGCCGTCGATTCCTCGTCGGTACGAACTGTTGGGGCGGGCGAAAAACTGGCCCAAACCCCACGGATCGGGCGCGACTCGGTTCCAAGCACCCCATCCTCGTAGATGCCAATGGCGTTCCCATCAGCGCCATCCTGACCGGCGCGAACCGCAACGACGTCACCCAGTTGCTGCCGCTCGTCGACGCGATTCCCCCGATCCGCGGCGCGCGCGGCCGACCACTTCAGAGACCCAAGGTCATCTATGCCGATCGTGGTTACGATTCCGATCCGCATCGTCAACGATTGCGCGAACGCGGCATCAAACCGGTGATCGCAAGGCGCCGCACTGAACATGGCAGTGGTCTGGGCAAATTCCGTTGGTTCGTTGAACGGACTCACTCGTGGCTCCACAACTTCCGTCGTCTTCGCATACGCTTCGATCGTCGAGCTGACATTCACGAAGCATTCTTCAAATTCGGTTGCGCCCTCGTCTGCTGGAACATCTTCAGGCGTACCGAGCAGTCTTTTTGAACTGGCCTCTTAGCCAAGGAGGAACCCCTCATGCATGATCGACACACCGCCCTCGTGACCGGCGCGAACAAGGGCATCGGGCGATAGAAATCGTCCGGTATCTGGCACAACGCGGCTACACCGTCTGGATGGAAGGTGCCGCGATGCGCATCGCGGAGGAAAAGCCGTGCAGGAATTGGGGCAAGCTGGCATGGATGGTGCACCTGCTGGAGATCGACGTGGCGAGCGATGAGAAGAGCGCGTGGCCCGGGCGGTGTGCGCCCCTGGCCGGGCAGACCGACCCCATCTCGACGCGCTGGTGAACAACGCCGGTATCATCGGGCCGCGCGCCAATCCGCTGGAGGAATCGGCGGCGCAGATGCTGGCGATCTACCAGGTCAACGTATTCGGCGCGGTCCGGGTGACCCAGGTGTTCCAGGGCCTGCTCAAGGCAGCGCGTTCCGCGCGCGTCGCGAACGGTGAGCAGCGGACTCGGCTCACTCACCCTGACATCGAACTTCACGAGCCGCTACAGCAGCTTCAACAACCTCGGATTAACAGCTCGAAAGCCGTGCTCAACGGCGTGACGGTATCGCTCGCGAATGCGTTGCGCGAGTTCGGCATCAAGGTGAACTCGGCGGACCCTGGCTACGTGGCGACCGACCTCAACGATCACGCGGGCCCTCGCACGGTCGAGCAGGGTGCCACGCCAGCGGTCCGGCTCGCGACGGTCGACGACGATGGCCCCACCGGGCAGTTCTTCGACGAATACGGCCCGCAAGCCCCTGGTAGGACCGCCGAGCACCCGGCCGGCAGGATCGCGGCCCTCGGCGAGTAAACAAAAAACCCTCGCAGGAAGGGGCTTTCGAATCGAAAGGAACGTGCCGTGACCTACGCGAAGTTCTTCGCGGCGAAGTCCCAGTTCACGATGTTCCAGAACGCTTCGACGAACTTCGGACGTGCGTTGCGGTAGTCGATGTAGTACGCGTGTTCCCACACGTCGATCGTCAGCAGCGGCTTGGCGTCGGTAGTCAGCGGCGTGGAGGCGTTGCTGGTCGAGACCAGGTCCAGCGAACCGTCGGCCTTTTTGACCAGCCAGGCCCAACCCGAACCGAATGTGCCTACGGCCGTCTTCGTGAAGGCTTCCTTGAAGGCGTCGAACGAACCCCACTGCGCGTTGATCGCGTGGCCCAGCCCGCCGGTCGGCGCACCGCCGCCCTGCGGCGAGAGGCTGTTCCAGAAGAAGGTGTGATTCCAGATTTGCGCGGCGTTGTTGAAAATACCGCCCGACGACTTTTTCACGATCTCCTCGAGCGACAGGTTATCGAACTCGGTGTCCGAGATCAGGTTGTTCAGGTTCGTCACATAGGTCTGGTGATGCTTGCCGTAGTGGAACTGGATCGTCTCTGCCGAGATGTTCGGAGCGAGCGCGCCTTCAGCGTACGGCAGCGGCGGAAGCGTATAAGCCATGGCGATTCCTTTGAAGTATGTGGGGGACTAGGGCCTGCATAGCGTCGGATTGTAGGCGAGACCGAATAACCCCGCAAACTCGCGGGTATTCGAAATCGCCTGCCATCCGGCCGACCGGCAGGGATGGTGCGATAACGGCGAGATGCAAGATCGGAACCCGGGCCCGACAGATTCCAGATATCCAGTATCACGTTCGCTGCATGAGAAAGACGAGTGTGAACCAGTCGCGTGAATGCGGCATGTCGCAAACAGGGGGTGCCGGCGTTCAGAAGTTCTCGTCCAGACGCGGCTGCACGTCGGCCAGCGAGACGTCGGCGTTGCCATCGGCCAGGTACACGGTCAGCCGGCGCTGAGGTTTCAGCGCGCCGGGCGCGCGCACCGCGCGGCCGGTCTGGGCATCGATCAGTGCAGCGTAACCCCGTTCCAGGGTGCGTTGCGGGCTCAGCACCTCGAGCCGCGCCGCGCAGCCCGCCACGCGTGCGCTGGCGCGCTCGTGGCGGTGGCGCAGCGTCACTCCCAGTCGCTGCGACCAGTCCGTCACCGACAGGCGCGCGGCGGCCACGTCGGGCCTCGTGCGCTGCCAGCGCAGCATCACCAGCGCGAAACGCGCGCGCGCATCGCGCACCGGCCGCGCGCCGGCCGAGGCCAACCGCACCGCGAGCTGCTGCAGATGTGTGCGCTGGCGCGCCAGGCGCTCGGCGGGGCTGACCAGCCGGCGCGCCAGCCAGTCGAGCTGCTGGGCGCGCGCCTCGAGCCCGCGCCTCAGGCCGCGGCGCAGCTCGGCCTGGCGGTCCGCCAGATCTCGCAGCAGCAGGGCGCGCTGCGGGCTGACCAACTCGGCCGCGCCAGTCGGCGTCGGCGCGCGCAAGTCGGCAGCGAAATCGGCGATGGTGAAATCGGTCTCGTGGCCCACGCCGCTGACCACCGGCAGCTCGCTGGCGGCGATCGCGCGCGCCAGCGTCTCGTCGTTGAAGGACCAGAGATCCTCGATCGAGCCGCCGCCGCGGCATACGACCAGCACGTCCACCTCGCGGCGCGCATTCGCGGTCTGCACCATCGCGGTCAGCTTCTCGGCCGCGCCGGTGCCCTGCACCGGCACCGGGTAAACGATCACCGGCACGTGCGGGGCGCGGCGCGCCAGCGTGCTTAGCACGTCGCGCAAGGCCGCCGCTTGCAGCGAGGTGACGATGCCGATCGCGCGCGGAAAGGCCGGCAGCGCGCACTTGCGCTCGGCCGCGAACAGGCCCTCGGCCTCAAGCTCGGCCTTCAGGCGCAGGAAGGCCTCGAACAGCTTGCCCTGCCCGGTGCGCCGCACCGCCTCGACGCTCAGCTGCACCTCGCCGCGCGGCTCATACATGGTGACCAGCGCACGCACCTCGAGGTGGTCGCCCTCGCGCGGTGTGAACGGCGCATGCTGGGCGCGGCCGCGGAACATCACGCAGCGCATTTGCGCATTCTGGTCCTTGATCGAAAAGTACCAGTGGCCGCTCACGGCACGCGTGAAGTTCGACACTTCGCCTGATACCCAGCACAGCGGGAAGGCACGCTCGAGCATCGAGCCGATCGCGCGGTTCAGCGCGGAGACGGAGATCACGCCGCCGAGGCCAGGCAGGTAGGGATCGGATTGCATTGCGTGAGGAGGAAGAGGGCGCGGGCACACGATAGCGTAGCCGCGCAGCCCCGGCAAGCCTCGCGGCCGGCATGGCGCACGGCGAGACGAAGTGTCCACATCCGCTCTGGATCAGGGACAGAGACGCAACAAAGCTCTCAAAAAACCTTAAAAAATTTCTCAAGCCATTGATTTTGCTTGTTTTATTTTTTACATATTGTGACATGACACTGATCGGAAAGCCGTCGCGCGGACATTTGCGCCGATCACATGGTCAGTTTTTCACAGACTTATCCACAGTCGCGTCGATCCGTCCACAGGTGTGGGCGACTTGCCGCGCGCGGCGGCAGCGCGCTAGAGTGCCACCTTTAGAGGTCAGTTCAAAAAGACTGCTCGGTGCGCCTGAAGATGTTCCAGCAGACGAGGGCGCAGCCGAATTTAAAGAATGCTTCGTGAATGTCAGCTCGACGATCGAAGCGTATGCGAAGACGACGGAAGTTGTGGAGCCACGAGTGAGTCCGTTCAACGACCCAACGGAATTTGCCCAGACCACGGCCATGTTTAGTGCGGCGCCTTGCGATCACCGGTTTGATGCCGCGTTCGCGCAATCGTTGACGATGCGGATCGGAATCGTAACCACGATCGGCATAGATGACCTTGGGTCTCTGAAGGGGTCGGCCGCGCGCGCC
>JAYFRX010000255.1:0-4280 GCA_040946945.1 Burkholderia sp.
CGGTGCCGGACCCACAAGATTCGCAACGTGACCGAACGGCTGGCGAAGCAGACCCGACAGCAGGTCGCCTCGGTCATGCGTGCCGCGTACAAGCTGCCGGCCGACGACGGCCTCGCTTGGCTGAAGGCCCAGGCGGCATGGTTGAAGACCGACCATCCGGACGCGACGGCCTCGCTGCTTGAGGGGCTTGAGGAAACGTTCACGGTCAATCGCCTGGACCTGACGCCGCGGCTGATCCGCAGCCTGGCGACGACGAACCTGATCGAGAATCCGAACGGCGCGGTGCGCCGCGTCAGCGGCCGGGTCGACCGCTATCGCGATGTCGACATGGCGATGCGATGGGCGGCCACTGGCTTCCTGGAAGCTGAGAAGCGATTCCGTAAGCTCGGCGGTGCCGACGACCTCTGGATGCTCGCCGTTGCCTTGCATCGTCCGACCGATAAACGCGTTGACCATGACTTGAAGTCCGCCTAACCTACGAAACCCTGCCGCCCCAACCTTCAACTACGAATGGGACACCGCCAGAGAAACGTGGCGCCGCATCCGCGGCGTCGACAAGCTCGAACAGCTTCTGAAGGACATTCCCTTCAAGGACGGAACCCCGATGATCGATAGCACGCCGGCTCAGCAACCGCTGGTCGCCTGATCATGCCGCCGATCGCTCGTACACCAGATTTGACAATAGCTCCACGGTTGCCGGCGCGACCGTGATGTGCAGGCCGCATTCCTTGGTGCCGCGCGACTCCCACCACCAGCGCCCGGCGCGGCTTTCCTCGCCGGGGTGGATCGCCCGCGTGCAGGGCTCGCAGCCGATGCTCGGGTAGCCCCGCGCATGCAGCGGGTTGGCCGGCACCTCGAAGGCCTTCAGGTAGGCCCATACCTCGGCCTCGGTCCAATCGACCAGCGGGTTGTACTTGGCGATACCGCGTGCCTCGTCCTGCTCTTCCTCGTGTAGCTCGGCGCGCGTCACCGACTGCTCACGGCACTGGCCGGTCACCCAAGCGACCACGTTCGACAGCGCGCGGTTGAGCGGCTCGACCTTGCGGATGTGGCAGCAGGACTTGCGCAGCTCGACGCTTTCGTAGAAGGCGTTCAGGCCATGCTCGGCAACATACTGGTCGATCGCGTCCTGCTGCGGGTGGAACTGCTCGATCTCGTAACCGTAGCGCTCGCGCACGCGGTCGATCATGCCGAGCGTCTCGGCGTGCAGGCGGCCCGTGTTCAGCAAGAAGATGCCGATCGCGTGGCGCTTGGAGAGGATCGCGTGGGTCACCAACATGTCCTCGGCCGCGAGGCTGCTGGCAAATTTCACGCGCGGATGGCGCGCCGCGATCGAGGCGAGCAGCGCGTCGAGCCGCTCGACCTTGGCGCTCAGCTCGGGCGTGAGGGCGTCGCTCATGCGGTCCACCTGTGCCGAAGCGGCGCGGCGGCGGAACAGCGGCACCGCGTCGTCTACCGCGCCCTGGTAGCGTTCCGAGAGTTCCGTGAAGGCGTTCAGCGCGTCGTGCGGGTCGCGATCGGCACGCACCGCGCAGGCGTCGAAGCCGCAGCGCGACATGTAGTGCAGCTGGTCGCGCAGCACGTCGCCGATCGCGCGCAGCTCGCCGGTCCAGCCGTGGCGCTTGCGCAGCAGGTGCGCCGTGCTATAGCCGCGGCCATCGCCGAAGCGCGGGAAGTCCACCGCGATCACCGTCAGCTTGTCGAAATCGGCGGCCAGTTCGGCCGGTTCGCTGTCCGGCGCGAGCCACACGCCCAGTTCGTCCTTGCTACGCGCGGCGAGCAGCGCCTCGCGCTCGGCCTGCCAGTAGACCAGCGGCACTAGCAGTTTGCCGGCCGGCAGCGCGTCCACCGCGGGCAGGGTGCCGTCTTCGGCGGCCCGCACCACTTGCCATGCGTCGTCGATCACGGCGCGGTTCTTGATAATCGAAGCCATCTGCTAATTCCTCGTTGCTTAGGCGTGGGCCGGCTGGCAGGCCGCATAGACGCGTTTCTTGAACGGTGCGAGACCGATGCGCTGATAGGTGTCGATGAAACGCTCGCCGTCGATGCGCGATTCCACGAAGGTCTCGACCAGCTTGCTGATCACGTCCGGCACTTCATGCGCCGAGAACGACGGGCCAATCACGAGGCCCAGCTTCAGGCCGTCCGCGCCCGTGCCCTGCTCGCCGCCCAGCGAGACCTGGTACCACTCGGTGCCGTCCTTGTCGACGCCGAGGATGCCGATGTTGCCGACATGGTGATGGCCGCAGGAGTTCATGCAGCCCGAGATGTTCAGCGACATCTCGCCGAGGTCGTAGACGTAGTCCAGGTCGTCGAAGCGGGCCTGGATCGCCTGCGCGATCGGGATCGACTTGGCATTGGCCAGCGAACAGAAATCACCGCCTGGGCAGGCGATGATGTCGGTCAACAGGCCGATGTTCGGCGTCGCGAAGCCGACCGCCTTGGCCTTCTCCCACAAATCGAACAGGTCGCGCTTCTTGACGTTGGCGAGGATCAGGTTCTGCTCGTGGGAGACGCGCAGTTCGCCGAACGAGTAGGCGTCGGCCCAATCGGCCACGGTGTCCATCTGCGCGTCGGTCGCATCGCCCGGTGCCACGCTGTTCGGCTTCAGCGACAGCGTCACGGCCGCGTAGCCGGCCATCTTGTGCGGCGCCACGTTGCGCTCGACCCAGCGCACGAAAGCCCTGTTCTCGAGCAGGTGCTGCTCGTAGGAGGCGTCCGTGTCGGCGAGCTTTTCGTAAACGGGCGGCGCGAAGTCCTTCGAGACGCGGTCGAGCTCGGCCTGCGTGAGCGTCGACGGGCCGTCCTTCAGGTGCTGCCACTCTTCCTCGACCTGCTGCGAGAACTTCTCCGGTGACAGCGCCTTGACCAGGATCTTGATCCGCGCTTTATAGAGATTGTCGCGGCGGCCGAAGCGGTTGTAGACGCGCAGCACAGCCTCGCAATAGGTCAGCAGGTGCTGCCAGGGCAGGTTCTCGCGGATGATCGAGCCGACGATCGGGGTGCGGCCCAGGCCGCCGCCGGCCAGGATGCTTGCCACCACCTCGCCCTGCTCGTTGCGCGACAGGTAGACACCCAAGTCGTGCATCTGCACGGCGGCGCGGTCGACCTTGGCACCCGACACGGCAATCTTGAATTTGCGGGGCAACCAGGCGAATTCGGGATGGAACGTCGACCACTGGCGCAGGATTTCCGACCAGGGACGCGGGTCGATCACTTCGTCGGAGGCGACGCCCGCGAACTGGTCGGCGGTGATGTTGCGGATGCAGTTGCCCGAGGTCTGGATGCCGTGCATCTGTACCGAGGCGAGCTTGCGCAGGATTTCTGGCGTGTCCTCGAGCTGGATCCAGTTGAACTGGATGTTCGACCGCGTCGAGAAGTGCCCGTAGCCACGGTCGTGCGCGCGCGCGATCACGGCCAACATGCGCAGCTGGTCGCTGCGCATGTTGCCGTAGGGAATCGCGATGCGATGCATGTAGGCGTGGCGCTGCATGTACACGCCGTTCTGTAGGCGCAGCGGGCGGAACTCTTCTTCGCTCAATTCGCCCGACAGCCGGCGACGCACCTGGTCGCGGTACTGCGCGACGCGTTCGTCGACGATCGTCTGGTCGTACTGGTCGTACTGATACATTCGGGGACCCTAGGGTTTCGTGTTGACCGCACGGCGTCCTAGCCCCGCCGCGCCCAAATTCCACATCCGTCTGCACTGAGCCGACGGCCATTTAGCCTTCGGCCCGCTCATTTTCTAATGCGATTGAACGAAATCGCTGACGCGATAGCGGCGGGCCACCCACGGAATCGCGAAGGGATGGGAAGGCGCGCTTTTTGCAACATTGCGAAATTATAATTGTTGTTGCAGGCTGGTCGTTTGAGCGTCGAAATTTATTCAAAAACTCATCGCGTCGTAATGGGGTTAAGGGTTTACCCTTTTATTGACCTGATTAGTTATTTGACTCCGAAGTAGGCATGAGACCAAGTATCGTTCGCCAGATGCTTACGGAGTGTGCGCCATGCCCATGAACAGAATCCAGTTTCAGGCCTGTCTGTCGATGAAAGAATTTCAGGAGCAGTACGGCAACGAAGCGCAATGCGAGGCCGCGCTGGGCGGCGTCCGATTCGTAGTTGAAGGTTGGGGCGGCAGGGTTTCGTAGGCTAGGCGGACTTCAAGTCATGGTCAACGCGTTTATCGGTCGGACGATGCAAGGCAACGGCGAGCATCCAGAGGTCCGTCGGCACCGCCGAGCTTACGGCATCGCTTCTCAGCTTCCAGGAAGCCAGTG
>JAYFRX010000256.1:0-4277 GCA_040946945.1 Burkholderia sp.
TGACCCGCCGCTGATCGGCAGCCTGGCGACGACGAACCTGATCGAGAATCCGAACGGCGCGGTGCGCCGCGTCAGCGGCCGGGTCGACCGCTATCGTGATGTCGACATGGCGATGCGATGGGCGGCCGCTGGCTTCCTGGAAGCTGAGAAGCGATTCCGTAAGCTCGGCGGTGCCGACGAGCTCTGGATGCTCGCCGTTGCCTTGCATCGTCCGACAGATAAACGCGTTGACCATGACTTGAAGTCCGCCTAACCTACGAAACCCTGCCGCCCCAACCTTCAACTACGAATGGGACACCGCCTCTTTGGAAAAGATGAGTTGGCTGTTTGGTAACAAACATCAGATCCGCTCGGCCGTGCCGGGCTGAGTGATCACGGTGGGCAACGCCAGCCAGTTCTCTGACGGTGCCTCGGCCGGCGTGGTGATGAACGCGTAAAAGTCGCCGAGCGCGAGGGGCTGGCACCGCTGGGCATCTTCCGCGGTTTCGCGGTAGCCGGCTGCGAGCCCGACGAGATGGGCATCGGCCCGGTATTCGCGGTGCCCAAGCTGCTCAAGCAGGCGGGCCTGAAGGTGCCCGACATCGATTACGGAAGCTCAACGAGGCCTTCGTGGTGCAGATGCTGTACTGCCAGGACACGCTCGGGATTCCAGCCGACCGGCTCAACGTCAACGGCGGCGCGATCGCGATGGGCCATCTCTATGGCGTGTCGGGCGCGCGCCTGGCCGGCTATGCGCTGATCGAGGGCAAGCGGGCGCGGCGCGAAGTACGTGGTGGTGACCCCATGTGCATTGGCGGCGGGCAGGGCGCGGCGGGGCTGTTCGAGACCGCGTGACGGCAGCCTGATTGGCATGACGAAAAAGGGCGGACGCCGATGCGACGTCGCCCGCCCTTTGTTCTTGGCGCTTGACAATCGCCTTTCAGGCCCCGTATTCGGCCAGAGGTGCCTGAATTTGCCGAATCGTCCGGCCCGTAAGTTTGGTAGACTTTGGTTCTGGACCCAGGGTGCGTGGCCCGAGCTGGCCCGCGCCCGAATCGACATTCCCCAAATCCTTGATCGCTAGGCAAGAAGGCAACATGACACAGAAGGCATCGGAACACGCCGCGGCGCGCGAGGCGCGCGGATTCATCGGCCAGACGGCGCGAGGCGCGCGATGAGCCAGGACACCAGCCCGCGCAAGGTGCCGCCCACCATTGAAAGCCCCTTCGTCGACGCGCTCGGCGTGCAGCTCGTCTCGGCCAAGGACGGTGCCAGCGAGATCGCGCTGCCGCTGGCCGAGCAGCACATGAACACCTGGAGCATCGCCCACGGCGGCGTGACCATGACGCTGGCCGACGTGGCGCTGGCGATGGCCGCGCGCAGCCTGACCGACGACGGCGTGGGCCTGGTGACGGTGGAGATGAAGGTCAACTTCATGCAGCCGGGGCGCGGCGAGCTGCGCGCCTATGGGCGCGTGATGCACCGCTCGACCACCATGGCCTATTGCGAGGGCGAGGTGCGCGACAGCCAGGGCAACTTCGTCGCCAAGGCAATCGGCACCTTCAAGTACATGAAGCGGCTGGCGGTGGGCCGCGATATCGCCCGGCAGCGCTCGCGCACCGATCCGGGCGCGAATCCGGGGCCGAGCGATGCCTGACGGCCCCCGCGGTAGGAACGGCTCCGACCGGCGGCGGGGCCGAGTCATTTGGGCTCGCGCAGGGATGAGGCCGGGAAGTACCTTCCCGGCACGGCGGGCATCAGGACAAAGTCAGGAGACAGCGATGACCGACATCAATCAGCAGGTTCTGCTCGTATCACGCCCCAAGGGCGCGGCCAGCCTCGACAATTTCCGACTCGTCGAGACGCCGCTCGCACCGCTGCGCGAAGGCGAACTGCGCGTGCGCAACCGCTTCCTCTCGCTCGACCCATACATGCGCGGCCGCATGAGCGAAGCGAAGTCCTATGCGGCACCGCAGCCGCTCGGCGAGGTGATGATCGGCGAGACGGCCGGCGAGGTGATCGAGTCGCGTCATGCCAGCTATGCATCCGGCGATTACGTGGTCGGCATGTTCGGCTGGCAGACGCATGCCGTATCTAACGGCAAGGGGTTGCGCAATGTCGATGCCTCGCGGGTGCCGCTGTCGGCCCATCTCGGCGTGATGGGCATGCCGGGCGTGACGGCCTGGTACGGCCTGAATCGCCTGCTCGAGCCGCGCGCAGGGCAGACTTTACTGGTCAGCGCGGCGAGTGGTGCGGTCGGCAGCGTGGTGGGGCAGCTCGCGCGGCGCGCCGGCTGCCGCGTGATCGGCATTGCCGGCGGCGAGCACAAGTGTCGCTACGTGCGCGACACGCTGGGCTTCAACGCCTGCGTCGATTACAAGGCCGCGCACCTGGCTGAGGATCTCGCAGCCGCCGCGCCTGACGGCATCGACCTCTGTTTCGAGAACGTCGGCGGCCCCGGTTTCGATGCGACCCTGGCGTTGATGAACGCCTTCGGCCGCGTCGCGCTGTGCGGGATGATCGCCAGTTACGACGGCGAGGCCGCGCCGATCCGGCAGCCCGGGCTGATCCTGAGGGCGCGGCTGCGCGTGGAAGGCTTCATTGTCACCGAGCATCCCGAGGTCTGGCCGGCGGCGCTGGCCGAACTGGGCGAGCTGGTGGCGCGGCACGAGCTGCATTATCGCGAGACCATCGCGCAAGGCATCGAGCGGGCGCCCGAGGCCTTCCTCGGCATGCTCAAGGGGCATAACTTCGGCAAGCAGCTCATCGCGCTGGGCTGAGCCGCGCCTCGGTGCGAACGCGGGTGGCGGAAGGGCTGGGGGCCGCCCGCTGGCTGGCGCGTGGCATCATGTGCCGCTATCGTCCACCCTCTGGATACCACCCGCCGCCCCGATGCCGCTCGATCCCGGAATCGCCCCCAGGTGCTTGATATGATCGAGCGCGCCCGACGTCCCGCCTATGCGTCGCAGACGCCGCAGGCCACGCGTGCCGCCTACGAGCGCAGCGCGCCAATCCTCGCGCTCGCGCCGATGGCCGCGGTGGACGAACTGCGCGTGCCGACCCGCGACGGCGGTCACAATCGGCGCGCGTCGTCTCTACCTGGCCGAGCCGCTGCCGGTGCTGGTCTATTACCACGGTGGCGGCTTCACGGTCGGCAGCCTCGATCGACACGCATGACGCGACGCGCATTGCGCCGTGCTGTCGGTCGATTACCGGCTCGTGCCCGAGGCGCGTTTCTCGACCGCGCACGACGATGCCGAGGGCGCTTACGCCTGACTGCACCCGCACGCCAGCGAATTCGGCGTCGACGCGCCGCGCGCCGGCAGTCCGCGGCGACAGCACTGGCGGTACGCTGACCGCCGCAGTGGCGGTACTCGGGCGCGATCGCGGCACCGCAGCTGCAGATGTTGATCTACCCGGGGCTCGCGCACCGGCGGTGTCGCATTCGTAGTTGAAGGTTGGGACGGCAGGATTTCGTAGGCTAGGCGGACTTCAAGTCATGGTCAACGCGTTTATCTGTCGGACGATGCAAGGCAACGGCGAACATCCAGAGCTCGTCGGCACCGCCGGGCTTACGGAATCGCTTCTCAGCTTCCAGGAAGCCAGTGGCCGCCCATCGCATCGCCATGTCGACATCACGATAGCGGTCGACCCGGCCGCTGACGCGGCGCACCGCGCCGTTCGGATTCTCGATCAGGTTCGTCGTCGCCAGGCTGCCGATCAGCGGCGGGTCAGGTCCAGGCGGTTGACCGTAAACGTTTCCTCAAGCCCCTCAAGCAGCGAGGCCGCCCCGTCCGGATGGTCGGTCTTCAACCATGCCGCCTGGGCCTTCAGCCGAGCGAGGCCGTCGTCGGCCGGCAGCTTGTACGCGGCACGCATGACCGAGGCGACCTGCTGTCGGGTCTGCTTCGCCAGCCGTTCGGTCACGTTGCGAATCTTGTGGGTCCGGCACCGCTGGACGTGGGCACCTTCGCCGAACACTGCCTTAACCGCCGAGCGCAGCGCCTTGGACCCATCAATCACGAACAGATAGTCCCGGTCGGTCGCCAGCCCGCGTTCGATCAGGCTATTCAGCAGATCCTTAACGACTTCGGCGTTCTCGCTCGAACCGCTCACCAGCCCCATCAAATGCTTCTGGGCGTCGCTCTCGACGCCAATCGCGGTGAGGATGTGGCACCCATCGACGATGATACCGTCCAGGTAGATGGCTAGGATGTCGTGATCCTCGAAGCGACGCTCCATCAGCCCGTCAAGCTTCTTCTTGCTCGCCTTCACGAACTGGCGCGAGACGCTGCTCT
>JAYFRX010000257.1:0-4275 GCA_040946945.1 Burkholderia sp.
GTATGAAAGATCGATCTGCCCGGCCTCGCGCAACGTGTCGAGCAGCAGTTCGTGCAGTCGATCCCATACTCCTGCTTTGCGCCAGTCGTGCAGTCGTCGCCAGCAGGTCGCGCCGGAGCCAAAGCCCAATAGGGGTTGGCAGATGGTTCCATCGCAGACCGGTTTCAACACGAACAGGATGCCATTCAGCGCCGCCCGATCCGATACGCGTGGGCGACCAGGATGCTCTTTGCGCCGGGGCTTGGGCGGCGGCAGTAACGGTTCGATCAGTGTCCACCAGTCGTCATCAATGATTGACGCTTCCATCCCTTGGGTTCCGTTGTCCAGACATCCAAGGCTAACAGCTTGCCGAGAAAGTAAACAGCCCCTCACTGGTTTTTTGAACTCGCTTCTAAGGATCTGCTTAATAGCCTGATCGAACGCGGGCTGGCGGCCGACCGGAACTGTCTGTTCGTGATTGATGGGTCCAAGGCGCTGCGCTCGGCGATCGAGGCAGTGTTCGGCGAACGGGCCCACGTCCAGCGGTGCCTGAGACCCACAAGCTTCGCAACGTGACCAAACGGCTGGCGAAGCAAACCCGACAGCAGGTCGCCTCGGTCATGCGTGCCGCGTACAAGCTGCCGGCCGACGACGGCGTCGCTCGGCTGAAGGACCAGGCGGCATGGTTGAAGATCGACCCATCCGGACGCGGCAGCCTCGCTGCTTGAGGGGCTTGAGGAAACGTTCACGGTCAACCGCCTGGACCTGACACCGCGGCTGATCCGCAGCCTGGCGACGACGAACCTGATCGAGAATCCGAACGGCGCGGTGCACCGCGTCAGCGGCCGGGTCGACCGCTATCGCGATGTCGACATGGCGATGCGATGGGCGGCCACTGGTTTCCTGGAAGCTGAGAAGCGATTGCGTAAGCTCGGCGGTGCCGACGCGACCTCTGGATGCTCGCCGTTGCCTTGCATCGTCCGACCGATAAACGCGTTGACCATGACTTGAAGTCCGCCTAACCTACGAAACCCTGCCGCCCCAACCTTCAACTACGAATGGGACACCGCCCCCAGCGCAACAATGCCGCAGCCTAAAATCTCGCGTGCGTGCGCAAGATCACGCTGAACCTGGCGCGCATGGAGCAACAGCGGCGACCGAAGAGGGTCAGCCTGAAGAATATCCGTAACCTCGCCGCGTAGGACATCGATGTGTGTGAGTCCATTCTCCGCCTTGCCTGACAAGGGCCTTCATGCGGAAGCCCCAGCCTGCAGGTCGAGACCGCACGCAAGCCGCTGTCCTTTGATATGCATGCACGGCATGATCCGGCGAAGGCTCGGCGCAAGGCCCGACTGAGGCCGGTGTTGCGGTGCATGAAAAAACGTGCGCCGATGCTGCTGTCATGCGATAGTCGCGGTGGTGTCGGCAGTGCCCGTGTATTTGGTGCCGCTTCGACACGATCCGCCGCCTTCTTGTCGTGAGCGGCGGAGCCAACCGAGGAACCCATTCCGATGCTGGACGAGATTCGACTGGCCGATGCCGCCGAGGCGTCGCCGTCCACCTCCATGGCTGGGCGCGCGGCAGCGCCCGTCACCCTGGCGACACCGCCGGGGCTGGCGCGACTGCGCGAGGCCACCGGCGAGCAGCATAAATTATCGCTGCATAGCCTGATGCCGCTCGCGGCACCGTCCCCCCACGCTCTCCGATTACCTGGCCCACCTGCTGGTGCTGCGTGCCTGGCTGTCCCCGCTCGAGCCCTGGCTGGCCGCCCGCGGCGGCGGCCGTGCCGCTGGTCGACCGGATCGTGCTGATCGATGCCGACCTGGCCGCCGCGCCGCGCGAGGCGGTGCCGGCCGGGCCCGCGCCGCTCGCGCCCTGGTGGCCGGCCGATGTTGATCGCGCTTATCGCTGGGGCGCGAGTTACGTGATCGAAGGCTCGCAGATGGGCGGCGCGGTGCTGTACCGGCGTCTGCACGAGCGTCTCGCGCCGCATTCGCTCGGTTTCCTGGCGAGCGGCCGTGGCGGCCTCTCGGCGCGCTGGAAGGCCTTCGTGCGCTGCCTGGCGGCTGAGGTCGCGGCGACCGACCAGATCGACGCCGCCTGTCGCGGTACCGCCGACGCCTTCGACCGCCTGGTCGCGCTGGCCCGCGCTTGCCGTGAGCCCGGCAGTGCCCGCGGTCCCGACCGATCGGCTGCTCCCGGCCGGACCCGCTGAAACGTGCCGCCCGACATGGACGAATTCCGCCTCGACCCTTCGGTATCGCGCGCCGGCTCGCCCGTCGCGCCTGCGGCGGCGGCCGCCTTCGATTGCCTGCCCGACGCTTATCTGATCGTCAACGCGCAGCACGAGGTGCTGCTGGCCAACCGCGGCTACCTGGAGCTGCTCGACGTGCCGCTCGAGGCGGTGCTCGGTATCCGCGTGCAGGATATCAACCAGTTTGGCACGCCGGCCCAGCGCGAGGCACGCCGCGAATGGCTGGACGAGGCGCTGCGCGGGCCCCTGCGCCGCGAGTCAGCCTGGTCATCGTTGTTCCGCTACGAGATGCCGGTGGCGCGCGCCACTGGCGCGCTCGCGCCGATGCCTCGCTACTGGCGCATCAAGGCCACCCCGCTGGATTCGGCCGATCCGACGCTGGCCGGCGCGATCGCGATTCTGGTCAACGAGGCTACCGGTCACGTCGCCGAATACGAGCGCGACCAGCTGCGTTCTCAGGCGCAATTGCGCCAGGTGGTGGCCGACGACGCGCTCGCGCAGCTGCGCGAGCAGCAAGAGCAGTTCGAGATCGCGATGGCCTTCTCGCAAGCCGGTGCCTGGCAGCTCGACCCGCGCAGCGGCCGCATCGAATGCACCGACCAGTGCCGCACCAATCTCGGCCTGGCGGTCGACGAGGCGCTCACGCGCGAGCGCTGGTTCGGCGAGATCGTGCATCCTGGCGACCGCGCGCGGCTGCGTGAGGCGATGGAGCAGGCGCTCGACGCGCGCGGCCAGTTCGAAGTTGATTTTCGGGTCGGCTGGCAGGATGGCACGGCGCGCTGGATCCTGGTGCGCGGGGTGAGCCGCTATCACGCGAGCACCGTGCTCAGCACGGTGCTCGGCTTCACGCTCGACATAACCGCGCGCAAGCAGTCCGAACTAGAGATGCAAGCCACCGCCGCCGCCGAGAAGCGCGCGAGAGAGGAAAGCGAGCGCCTGGCCACCGCGATGGATCACTTCATCGCCACCGTCAGCCACGAGCTACGCTCGCCGCTCAACGCGATCCTGAGCTGGTGCGAGCTGATGCGTCGCTCGCCCGAGCCGGCGCTGGTCACGCGCGCCGGCGAGGTGATCAACCGCAACGGCCGCCAGCTCGCGCACATGGTGGACGATCTGCTCGACAGCGGCGCGATCGTCACCGGCAAGCTCTCGGTGCTGCCCCGGCCGGTCGACCTGGGGGCGCTGGCCGGCCTCGTGATCGAGGACATGCGCGTGATCGCCGCGGCCAAGGGCCTGGCGCTGATCGCCGCGCGCTTGCGCCCGGCACCGGTGATGGCCGACGAGCACCGCATCAAGCAGATCGTCTGGAACCTGTTGTCGAACGCCGTCAAGTTCACGCCGCAGGGCAGCATCGAGGTGTCGATCGAGGAGTCCGGCGAGCAGGTTGAGCTGGTGGTGCGCGATACCGGGCGCGGCATCGATCCGGCCATGTTGGAGCGCGTGTTCGAGCGCTTCCAGCAATCGGCCGCCGACGGCGAGGGACACGTGGCGGGGCTCGGCCTGGGGCTCTGGCTGGCGAGGAATTTGATGGAGCGGCAGGGCGGCGAGCTCGTCGCCGAGAGCGAGGGCCCGGGCCGCGGCGCGACCTTCCGGGTGCGCCTGCCCGTCTATCGCTGAGGGCGGGGAGCGGGGGCCGCCGGCGGCGTGCCCGCCCGGGGCTCGATGCTCTTCGGGTCAGCGCTGGTAAGGCGGCGGTTCGTTCAGCACCGCCCAGAACATGCCGAGATCGTTGATCGCGGCCATGAAATCGTCGAAGGCGACCGGCTTCACGACATAGGCATTGACGCCGAGATCGTAGCTGCGCAGCAGGTCCTTCTCCTCGCGCGAGGAGGTCAGCATCACCACCGGGATATGACGCAGGCTCTCGTCGGCGCGCATGCTCTTGAGCACTTCGTGGCCGTCGATCTTCGGGAGCTAATGAGATGGTCACCCCCACCTTACATGCGGGTAACGCGGTAGGGTGTTTTCTTTTTGGAGGACCATCATGCAGAACGTAACGCTGGTTGGCATTGATCTGGGCAAGCACTCGTTTCACCTGCACG
>JAYFRX010000258.1:0-4274 GCA_040946945.1 Burkholderia sp.
CGATCCGCGGCGCGCGCGGCCGACCCCTTCAGAGACCCAAGGTCATCTATGCCGATCGTGGTTACGATTCCGATCCGCATCGTCAACGATTGCGCGAACGCGGCATTAAACCGGTGATCGCAAGGCGTCGCACTGAACATGGCAGTGGTCTGAGCAAATTCCGTTGGGTCGTTGAACGGACTCACTCGTGGCTCCACGACTTCCGTCGTCTTCGCATACGCTTCGATCCTCGAGCGGATATTCACGAAGCATTCTTCAAATTCGGCTGCGCCCTCGTCTGCTGGAACATCTTCAGGCGTACCGAGCAGTCTTTTTGAACTGACCGTCTTAAAGACGGCGTCCCGGTGACCGATAGCACACCGGCTCAGCAACCGCTGGCCGCCTGATCATGCCGACGCCCTGTACACCAGATTTGACTTTAACTCCTGGAGCTGGGGGGGTGGCACAGGCCCCGGAAATCCTCACCAACCTGCTGCATGAGCTGAAGAACGTGCTGGCCTCGGGCGTGGCCACTGGCGAAAAATTAGCTGTACAAATATAAGGAGGCGCGTACCATGGGTGGTCGATGCAATGGTCACCTCGTCGCCAAGCGCGCTGATCGTTTCCCCGACTCCCGCCTCAAGCTTTTGGCTCCATCGGGCCCTCGCCGATCAAAAACCGCGATTCCGGATTGACGGTTTGTTCGCCGCGTATCCTGTGGTTCGCGTCCTTGCGTCAATCGCCATCTTACGCGACGCCCGCCTCCGAATCACGCGTCCCGCCGGCACCCTCGCGGGCCGGCCCAGCCTTATTTGCCCCGCTTCGGCGAACGCGCCGGAGACACCGGAGTTGCGACATGAAGAAATCCGACCTGCTGCGATCGAGTCGACACGACGGCTCAGGCTTCGTCGACCGATACCTGCCCGCCGATGCGGAAGTGGAACTGGCGCGCCTGGTCAGCGACCAGCGTCGTGCAATCGACGTCACGACTTTCCTGAAATCGACGTCACGATCTTCCTGATGTTCGCATCGATCCGGGGGAAACTGAGCCAGGGCAGCGCGGGGGGGTGATTACCAGATGGATCCCGAGGCCAGCCAGATCATGACCCAACCGTTTGTCGGCCCCATGACTAGGCCTATCGACATCACCTTGCAGAGCCTCGCAGACGGCTTGGCGCAAGCAACCGGCACCGCCATCTCGCCGCACGCACCACCGACCCGGTTCCAGGTCGATCCGACACCGCGCCATGCCGACGGCGAGTACATGGCGCATGCGCGCATCTGCTCCAATAGAGCAGACGGCAGCGAATACAATGTTTATCTGAGCGGGGATCTGGCCGGCTTCGATCAGCGTGAGGACGCGATAGCCTATGCTCGAAACTGGGCACAGGCCTGGCTTCAGGCGACATACTACTGAACCTTGGTCGCCGGCAGGCGGGGGGTCAGCCGCGAGCGTCGATCCAATCGCGTGCCCAGCGATCGGAGTGATGCAAGGCGGCCTCTTCGGTGCCGAAGTAGTCGAGGGAGTAGAACTCATAGAGAGTTGCTTCGTTGCGACGGTCCATACGCCTGAGCGTCAGGTTGGACGAGAAACTGCCGTCAGGAAGGCAGTGGACCGAGGGCGCGACGGCATAGCCGCGATAGTGTTTGACGATGGTTTCTTGCATGATGAATCAGTTGTTCGATGAGCATGGACTGTGATGACACGTGTTCGATATTGGCGGATAAATGGTCAGGGATCCTGCTGTTCAGGGTGTACGTTCGCCGGCAAGCATGTGCGGCGAACGGTTGAGTTTGGGCCGGACAGGGCAAGGCTCGTGCGAGCTGCATGACGGCTCATCCTAATTCGCGCCAGGAAACGACTTGACGGACGGATTTCCGCGGACGATGGCGGGGGTCCCCGCTGGGCCTGAACGCTATCCGCGGCGAGCCGGCCGGAACGGCTCAGCGGCGATAGCTAGGACGCGCGCGCGGCGCGCCGGTCGAGGCACGCTCGTCCTTGTGGCGGTAGTTGATACGGCCCTTCGTCAGGTCGTAGAGCGACATCTCGAGCCTGACGCGATCGCCAGCCAGGATACGGATATGGTTTTTCCGCAGGCACCCCGAGGCATAGGCGGCCACCACCGCGCCGTTTTCCAGCGTCACGCGATAGCGGCTGTCGGGCAGCACCTCATCGACGACGCCGTCCAGTTCAAGCAGTTCTTCCTTTGCCAAATTATTTTCTCCAATGACCAGTCCGATGATGAATCGTGTGTTGCACGCCTCGCAGTCGTGCAACACACGCATGCACCTGGCGTCGACATGGATGGCGAGAAGTTCCGGATGCGCTCACGAGCAAGGAAAGCGACGGACAACTAGGTTTTCTTGGCCGAATGTCCGGGCCGCGAGGCAGCGCCCCCCGCTTGCCGGCGCGTGAAACGTTTCCCTGTCATATCGGCTTCGCATCTATTTTGTCGCATCGAAAGAATCGATAGCGGGATGGGGCCGTGTCAACCCGCTCCGACAATCGACTCCCGCAAGACGCGCGCTGACTGCCCGGCCTGCGCAGGCGGCGTCAGAGCGTCTTGATGTTGCTTGCCTGCAGGCCCTTGGGGCCCATCTTCGTTTCGAAGCTCACACGCTGACCCTCGACGAGGGTGCGAAAGCCGTCACCGCGAATTTCGGAAAAATGCGCAAAGAGGTCGTTCTTGCTGTTGTCCGGCGCGATGAAGCCGAAACCCTTGCTGTCGTTGAACCACTTGACGATACCGGTGTCCATGGAAATCCTTTGATTTTGATGTTGGTAAAAAGAACAAAGCAACGCTACGCACCGTGTTCTGGCACGAAAAATAAAGAATCAAGGAGGGAAAGGACAACGAATACCGCGGCTTAGCGGTTAGTGATGACTAGCAATCGCGCTTCTTGGAGACTTGATCATAACATCCTACGCGTTGCGTCGGACTCGGTCAAGCGATTTCGCTCGCGCGCATGGGGCTTCCGCATGAAGAGGTCGGTGTGGCGAGGGTGAGCGTACGGAAGTGAGTGGTTGTAAACATCGGCGTGCTGGGGGGGTACTCTCGATTTTTGGTGAAACGAGAGATGCCTTCGATCATGGATGCGTTCGTCGAGTTGCGGGATCCGCAGTGCCGTCAGCGCCGTTACCCGCTGGACGAAATTGTGCTGCCGGCGCTGTGCGCCGTCCGGTGCGGAGTGGAAGACTGGGAGACGATGGCGCTGTGGGGGCGAACCCAACTGGGGTGGCTGCGCAAGCATCTGGCTTACGCGAACGGAATTCCATGCGAAGACACGTTCAGGCGGGTGTTCAACGGATTGAGCCCGGTTGCCTTCGAGCGTTGCGTCATCGAATGGGTGGGGAACCTGTGTCCGAGCCTCGCGGGCCTGCACCTCGCGACTGAGGGCAAGACGGTGCGCGGCAACGCGGGCCGTAGCGGACATCCGCTCCATCTGAGTCTCGGCGGTGGCGTTCTGATAAAGGCTTGAGCCTGGGACAGATCGCAATCGACGAGAAGAGCAACGAGATCACTGCGATTCCGTTGCTACTAGAGGCCCTCGACCTGTCGAGGGCGATCGTGACGATCGACGCGATGGACGCGTAGCGCGGGATCGCCCAGATGATCGTGGGCGGCCGGCGCGGACTATGTTCTGGTGGTCAAGAACAACCAGCCCACGCTGGCGGACAGCCTTCGGAATGGTTTGCTTCGTTTCAGGCTGGCGGACTGAGGCCGCCGTACTGGGATCACGCCACCCATGACAAAGGGCGCGGACGTATCGAAACCCGCGTGTGTCGGGTGAGCGAGGACGTTCAATGGCTCTCGGAGATGGGACAACACTGGCCGGGTGTCCAGCGAATCGCGATGATGGCGGGCACGCGGCAGATCAGCGATCAGACCACCACGCAGCAAACCTGCCTCATCAGTTCCAGGTCGA
This sequence comes from Burkholderia sp., assembly GCA_040946945.1. Lineage (GTDB taxonomy): Bacteria > Pseudomonadota > Gammaproteobacteria > Burkholderiales > Burkholderiaceae > Burkholderia. The sequence continues at coordinate 3,907 of JAYFRX010000258.1, forward strand.
TGAAGGCTGTCGAAATGTCGCGGCTGGCGCACACACTGGGGGATCGAGAATCAGCTCCATTGGGTGCTCGACGTATCGTGGAGCGAAGATGCCCAGCAGACACGCAACAAACAAAGCCGCAGCCCAAAACCTCGCGTGCGTGCGGAAGATCACGCTGAGAGGCCAGTTCAAAAATCAATGAGGGGCTGTTTACTTTCTCGGCAAGCTGCTAACCTTGGATGTCTGAACAACGGAACCCAAGGGATGGAAGCGCCAATCATTGATGACGAATTGTGGACACTGAGCGAACCGTTACTGCCGCCGCCCAAGCCCCGGCGCAAAGAGCATCCTGGTCGCCCACGCGTATCCGATCGGGCGGCGTTGAATGG
>JAYFRX010000259.1:0-4270 GCA_040946945.1 Burkholderia sp.
GACGCCTTGGGGCTGGTTTCGGTGCTGGATACTCAGCAGCGCCTCCAGCGTTGTCCATGAACCGCCCCGCCGTATGCGGAACCGCACGTACGGTGGTGTGAGAGGGCGACGGGGGGTAACCCCGTCCCCTACTCGATTCTTAAAATAGAACGATCGTTCGATATTGCTGGCATGTCGCCGAATACCGTTATCTTCGTCGGTCGAAGGACCGCGAGGCCCGGGTCACCCGAGGCTGGGCGACCCTATAAAATGGGCCGTCGGTCGTATTCGTAACTTTGGAGCGTGTGCATGAAAATCTTGGTGCCGGTAAAGAGAGTGGTCGACTACAACGTGAAGGTGCGCGTGAAGTCGGACGGAACGGGCGTCGATATCGCGAACGTGAAGATGTCGATGAACCCCTTCGATGAGATCGCCGTGGAAGAGGCGGTGCGCCTGAAGGAAGCGGGCACGGCAACGGAAGTGATCGCCGTGTCGATCGGCGTGGCGCAGGCGCAGGAGACGCTGCGCACGGCGCTGGCGATCGGTGCCGACCGGGCAATCCTGGTGGAAGCCGGCGAGGGTGTGGAGCCGCTGGGTGTGGCCAAGATCCTGAAGGCGCTGGTCGACAAGGAGCAGCCGCAACTGGTGATTCTCGGCAAGCAGGCGATCGACGACGATTCGAACCAGACGGGCCAGATGCTGGCCGCGCTGGCGGGCCTGCCGCAGGCGACCTTCGCCTCGAAGGTCACGGTGGCCAATGGCAAGGTAACGGTCGCACGTGAAGTGGACGGCGGTTCGGAAACCCTGGCGCTGACGCTGCCGTCGGTGGTGACCACCGATCTGCGCCTGAACGAGCCGCGCTACGTGACGCTGCCCAACATCATGAAAGCGAAGAAGAAGCCCCTGGAGACGGTTAAGCCGGAAGACCTGGGCGTGGACGTGAGCCCGCGCCTGAAGACGCTGAAGGTGGCGGAACCGCCCAAGCGCGCGGCGGGTGTGAAGGTGGACGACGTGAAGACGCTGGTCGAGAAGCTGAAGACCGAAGCGAAAGTGCTGTAAGGGGAGACAGGAAAGATGACGATTCTGATCATTTCCGAACACGACAACGCCACGATCAAGGCGGCGACGCTGAATACGGTGGCGGCCGCGCAGAAGATCGGCGGCGACATCCACGTGCTGGTGGCGGGCGGCAACGCGCAGGGCGCGGCCGGCGCGGCAGCGAAGATCGCCGGCGTGGCGAAGGTGCTGCTGGCCGACGCGCCGCAACTGGCTGAGGGCCTCGCCGAGAACGTGGAAGCCACGGTGCTGAACATCGCGAAGGATTACTCGCACATCCTGGCGCCGGCCACGGCCTACGGCAAGAACGTGGCGCCGCGTATCGCGGCGAAGCTGGATGTGGCGCAGATCTCGGATATCACGGCGGTCGACAGCGTCGATACCTTCGAGCGCCCGATCTATGCCGGCAACGCGATCGCCACGGTGCAATCGAGCGACCCGATCAAGGTGATCACGGTGCGCTCAACGGGCTTCGATCCGGTGGCGGCCAAAGGCGGCAGCGCATCGGTCGAGAAGATCGGGGTGGCGGCCGACATTGGCAAGTCGCAGTTCGTGAACCGTGAAGTGACCAAACTCGATCGTCCGGAGTTGACCAGCGCGAACATCATCGTGTCGGGCGGCCGTGGCCTGGGCAGCGGCGAAAACTACACGAAGGTGCTGGAGCCGCTGGCCAACAAGCTGTCGGCGGCGCTGGGCGCCTCGCGCGCGGCGGTCGACGCGGGCTACGTGCCGAACGATTACCAAGTGGGACAGACCGGCAAGATCGTGGCACCGCAACTGTATATCGCGGTGGGCATCTCGGGTGCGATCCAGCACCTGGCCGGGATGAAGGACTCGAAGGTGATTGTGGCGATCAACAAGGACGAGGAAGCGCCGATCTTCAGCGTGGCCGACTACGGCATCGTCGGCGACCTGTTCACGGTGGTGCCGGAACTGGTGTCCGCGCTCGGCTGAGGCGCGAGCGGCATCGTGCATCGGTGACGAAGCGCTGACGCCCAGCACCAAGGGGCGCGGCAGGCGCTTTTTTTGTGCGCCCGGCAGAGCGCACTCACTCGGAGGCGAAAGTCCTCTACACACCCGGCAAGGGGAAGTGTTAGCCAGAGGCAAGGGTTTCGTGGGTGACTACTACGAGTCTGAAGGAAGCCCGAGGCAAAGCGCTGGCCTGACGAACAGGAAGCGGATACGAGGCGACGCGTTGGGATGAGGCAGCAAAACGGGTGCTCAAGCTGATCCGGCGCTACTTGGAGGCGGGGCTGATGCGTGACGGGATGTGGCGCCAGCGCGCCGAGAGAGGCCGCCGCCAGGCAGGCCACTGTCGCCGCTGCTGTCGAATATTCTGCTCACGGATTGGGATCGCGAACTGGAGCGGCGAGGTCACCCGTTCTGCCGCTACGCGGACGATTGCAACATCTACGTCCGAAGCAAGGTGGCGGGCGAGCGATTGTTGGTGGAGATGACGACGTTCCTTGCGGAACGGCTGAAACTGCAGTTTAACGAGGCGAAGAGCGCGTGTGCTCGGTCCTGGACGCGCAAGTGCCTCGGCTACAGCCTGACAATGCACCGTCAGGCGCGGCTTCGCATTGCGCCGGAAAGCATTAAATGGCTGACGGCGCGTGTGAAGGAACTGATGCGTAAGGGGCGAGGAAGGAGCTTGAGCCATACGATCGAGGTGCTCAATCCGGTGCTTCGCGGATGGACCAACTACTTCCGGCACACGCAGGGGAAGGGCGTGTTGGAAGAACTGGACGGGTGGCTACGGCGTCGTCTACGCTGCCTGCTATGGCGGCACGCAAAGAGCCGCCAGGCCCGCACCGTCATGCTGCGTCGACAAGGGTTAGTGGAAAACCGTGCGTGGCGCTCGGCCCACAATGGACAAGGTCCATGGTGGAACGCTGGGGCCAGCCACATGAACACGGCCTTCACGAAACGCTTCTTCGACGCCTTGGGGCTGGTTTCGGTGCTGGATACTCAGCAGCGCCTCCAGCGTTGTCCATGAACCGCCGTATGCGGAACCGCACGTACGGTGGTGTGAGAGGGCGACGGGGGGTAACCCCGTCCCCTACTCGATACCTGATTAGTTACGTGACTCCGATACCCTAAACACACGGCCCGGATGAGGTTTTCTCGTAACGGCGGCCTGAAGCAAGCGCGGCACTATCGTGGGCAAATCGAAGCGGCGGTTGAAACGGTAGGCGAATTCAGCGAGATAGCGATGGGCATATTTGGCTCGATCGATAGCGTGGTACGTGCCCTTGAGGGCCGTTTCCAGGTTGCCGAGCATCGTGTTGACCCAGCGGAGCTCGGGGCGCTGCACGGCCTGACGGCCACCGCCCGTGACATGCCGCTCATGACTGGCAGCCTTTTGCGTCACGCCCTCGAAACACCACAGGCCATCGGAAACGACGCACGCGGTGGGCATCAGGCTGCTGGCCGCCCAGACCTCAAGGGCCGCTTTGGTAAAGCCCGGCGCGGGCGAGAGCCGCATGAACAGAGGACGGCCATCGTCAGAGGTCTGCACGGCCGCTACAAACGGCGTCTTGCCGGGCGCGCCACGCCCAGCCTTACCGCCGGAGCGTTCCCTGCCCAGATACGCGTCGTCGACCTCGACCCGTTCGTCGAGCCGGCGTCGCTCTTCGCGCAGCCACATGGTTTCCAGCAACTTATGCTTGATGAGCCAGACCGTCTTGTAGCTCACGTCCATCTGGCGTTTGAGCTCTAGTCCGTTGATGGCGTTCTTGCTCTGCGTCACCAGGTAAATCGCCAGAAACCAGGTCGTCAGCGGCAATTTCGTCTTCTCGAATATCGTTCCGACGATCGACGAGCATTGGTACCGGCAGGACTGGCTCATGCATTCCCACAGTCGCCGGCCGTTGTAGGCGCTGGCGTAGCGCGTGCCCTTGCGTCGAGGGCACACCCACAGCCATCGGGCCAGCGAGACCCGACCAGCGCGGTCTCGCATTGCGCTTCGTTGCCGTACTGCTCCTGAAATTCTTTCATCGACAGACCGGCCTGAAACTGGATTCTGTTCATGGGCATGGCGCACGCTCCGTAAGCATCTGGCGAACGATGCTTGGTTTCATGCCTGCTTCGGAGTCAAGTAACTAATCAGGTTTAATGAGATGGTCACCCCCACCCTACATGCGGGTAACGCGGTAGGGTGTTTTCTTTTTGGAGGACCATCATGCAGAACGTAACGCTGGTTGGCATTGATCTGGGCAAGCACTCGTTTCACCTG
>JAYFRX010000260.1:0-4263 GCA_040946945.1 Burkholderia sp.
TGTCGCCGGCCACCTCGCGAGCAGACACCATCAGCAATTGTTCGACGAGCGCGCGGCCAGCGTCGTACATCAGCGCGTCAATACTGATGCGCGTGTTCTGGATCAGATCGCGCATCGGAAGCCACAACTGTTCGTGCCCGGCAAAGCTGGCGCGCAGGGCCTCGTGCTCCTGTTTGCTGACGACCGTCAGCGGCAACTTGGCGCGACGCCCGGGTTTCTTGGTAGGCTTCATCTCGGCGGTTCTCCTATTCTGGAGCTTGGTCTTGGAAACCCGATTCTCTCGGATTCCTGTGGGAACCGCCGTCTTCAACCTTCAACTATTTTGGGGACACCGCCTGCATCTGGTCTCGGCGTAGCGTTCTGATAAAAGCTCCTGATTAGTTACTTGACTCCGATACCCTTAACACAAGGCGCGGATGAGGTTTTTCTGTAATGGCGGCCCGAAGCAGGCGCGGCGCCATCGCGGGCAAATCGAAACGGCGGTTGAAACGGTAGGCGAATTCAGCAAGATAGCGATGGGCATATTTGGCGTGATCGATAGCGTGGTACGTGCCCTTGAGGGCCGTTTTTAGGTTGCCGAGCATCGTGTTGACCCAGCGGAACCCGGGGGCGCTGCGCGGCCTGACGGCCACCGACCGTGACATGGCGCTTATGACTGGCAGCCTTTTGCGTCACGCCGTCGAAACACCACAGGCCATCGGAAACGACGCACGCGGTGGGCATCAGGCTGCTGGCCGCCCAGACCTCAAGGGCCGCTTTGGCAAAGCCCGGCACGGGCGAGAGCCGCATGAACAGAGGACGGCCATCGTCAGAGGTCTGCACGGCCGCTACAAACAGCGTCTTGCCGGGCGCGCCACGCCCCAGCCTTACCGCCGGAGCGTTCTCCGCCCAGATACGCGTCGTCGACCTCGACCCGTTCGTCGAGCCGGCGTCGCTCTTCGCGCAGCCACATGGTCTCCAGCAACTTGTGCTTGATGAGCCAGACCGGCTTGTAGCTCACGCCAAGCTGGCGTTTGAGCTCCAGTCCGCTGATGGCGTTCTTGCTCTGCGTCACCAGGTAGATCGCCAGAAACCAGGTCGTCAGCGGCAATTGCGTCTTCTCGAATATCGTTCCGACGATCGACGAGCATTGGTACCGGCAGGACTGGCTCAGGCATTCCCATAGTCGCCGGCCGTTGTAGGCGCTGGCGTAGCGCGTGCCCTTGCATCGAGGGCACACCCAGCCATCGGGCCAGCGAGACTCGACCAGCGCGGCCTCGCATTGGGCTTCGTTGCCGTACTGCTCCTGAAATTTTTTCATCGACAGACCGGCCTGAAACTGGATTCTGTTCATGGGCATGGCGCACGCTCCGTAAGCATCTGGCGAACGATACCTGATTTCATACCTGCTTCGGAGTCAAGTAACTAATCAGGAGAAATTTTTAGGAAGCGGGGCAAAAAGAAAGGGGATACGTGAACATATATCCCCCTTTGCCTTGACTGGTGCCGGCTGCAGGACTCGAACCCGCCACCTGATGATTACAAATCAACTGCTCTACCAGATGAGCTAAGCCGGCTTAGCCCGTAATTGTACCTCATTTCACGATCTTGAGGCGGGGTCGGTTGCTCTTTCCAGAGGAACCGCCATCGTCGTCGGGCGGCGAGGTCGGCATCTCCGCGCCTTCCGAGGGCTCGGCCGCATCCCGTGCCGCCTCGTCGGCCGATGCCGGCGCGCCCTCGACGACCTCGTCCTCGAGGGCCGATTCGCCCGGCTCGTCCGCGGTGGCGTCGACCTGGAAGGCCATGCCCTGGCCGTTCTCGCGCGCATAGATCGCCAGCACGTTGGTGACCGGCACCTCGAGCTTGTGCGCCTGGCCCGAGAAACGCGCTGTGAACTCGATCCATTCGTTGCCCATCTGCAGCGCGCTGGTCGCCTCGAAGCTGATGTTCAACACGATCTCGCCGTCGCGCACGTACTGCCGCGGCACGCGCGTCGAGTTGTCGACGCGCGCCGCGATGTGCGGCGTATAACCGTTGTCCGTGCACCATTCGTACAGCGCCCGCAGCAGATACGGTTTGGTGGAAGTCTCTTGCATCACAGTCCTCGTACGGGCACGAACGCGGCGGCTCGCCGCCGCGCGCGTACCGATGGCCGCAGGGCCGTTTAACGACGCATCACCTTTTCCGAAGGCGTTAGCGCCTCGATATACGCCGGGTGGCTGAAGATACGCTCGGCGTACTTCATCAGCGGTGCCGCGTTCTTCGACAGATCGATACCGTAGTGATCCAGGCGCCACAGCAGCGGCGCGATCGCGACGTCGAGCATCGAGAACTCCTCGCCGAGCATGTACTTGTTCTTGACGAAGATCGGCGCGAGCTGGGTCAGGCGATCGCGGATCGCCAGGCGTGCCTTCTCGCGGTTTTTCTCGGCGGCCTTGCCCTTCTCATTCTCGAGCGTGCTGACGTGGACGAACAGCTCCTTCTCGAAGTTCAGCAGGAACAGGCGCGCGCGCGCGCGCTGCACCGGGCCGGCCGGCATCAGCTGCGGATGCGGGAAGCGCTCGTCGATGTACTCGTTGATGATGTTCGACTCGTACAGGATCAGATCACGTTCGACGAGGATCGGCACTTGACCATAGGGATTCATCACGGCGATGTCCTCGGGCTTGTTGAACAAGTCCACATCGCGAATCTCGAAGTCCATGCCTTTTTCGAACAGCACCAGCCGGCAGCGCTGGGAGAAAGGACACGTCGTGCCGGAATACAGAACCATCATAATTTGCGTTTCCTCAAAAAAGTCGAGGGCCGATGCGCGGACAAACCTGCCAGCAGGTCTCTCCTTGCGCCGGCCCCACGCCGGTCTTGGCGTGTTCTTGATATCTTTCCAATACGCGGCATTCGGCCGCCACGCGAAAAAGCTAAGGATGCCGAGGAACATCAGCACCCAGACGCCTACGTGCTTGCGGGTCTGCTGCTCGGGCTCGGCCATCCAGCCCAGGTACGCGACGAGGCCGGCCACGGCCGCAGCATAATCCACCAAGGATAGCGTGCCGGGCGCGGCAGTCTAGAACTCCACGAGCTTGTGTTACCTCCTCGTCCGTCTCCAGGTCCTCGACATCGTCGTATTTCGGGGTGTACTGCCCCTGCAGCTGCCAGAGCACATGCGGCATGCTGACGTTCTCGAACACCGCGTTGTTCCAGCCGGTCGGCCGCGTGTCGTCGCGGTAGAAGCTGTGCAGGTACGTGTAGAGCCAGTCTCGCCAGCGGGCCCGCGCCTCGACCGACAGGTCGGGCGGCGTCACGCCGAATCAGCTCTTCGCGTCATCTGGCCGCATCGCGCCGATCGTCGTATTGCCGACCTTGTCCGTCGAGAACAGGAGGAGATTCGCCTCGATCTCCTTCTGGGAAATTCCCAGATCCGTCAGACGGTTGTAGCGTATCAGGTTTGCGCTATGGCAATTCAGGCAGTAGTTTACGAACAATTGCGCGCCATGCTGCAGGGTAACGAGATTCTCCGCGTTATTGGGCGCCCGGTCGAGCGGAAAATTAGCCTCGTCGGCGCGCGCCGGGCCCGTTGCCAGCGCGAGCGATGGGGCCCCAATCAGCAGGAACGTCTTCAGCAGGGTGTTCTCCTCGCCCGAATTAATGGGGACGGAAACTGACGTGCTCGGGCGGACGCTTGAACGTGCCCAATCGGGTCCAGAACGGCATGCCGAGGAAGAACGCGAAGTAGAATCAGCGCGCAGAACTGCGCGATCAGCGTCTTGACCCGCGACGGCGACTGCGTGCCGAGGAAGGCGAGAGTGAAGAAGGCGAGGACGAAGAGCCCCAGGAACACCTTGTGGAAGTGTGTCGGCTCCGGTTTTTCTAGGCACAGATTTGGGGTAAAACGTGTCATCCTGAGAGGCCAGATCAAAAACCAACCTGATTAGTTACTTGACTCCGAAGCAGGCATGAAATCAAGTATCGTTCGCCAGATGCTTACGGAGCGTGCGCCATGCCCATGAACAGAATCCAGTTTCAGGCCGGTCTGTCGATGAAAGAATTTCAGGAGCAGTACGGCAACGAAGCGCAATGCGAGGCCGGTCTGGTCGGGTCTCGCTGGCCCGATGGCCGGTACCAATGCTCGTCGATCGTCGGAACGATATTCGAGAAGGCGAAATTGCCGCTGACGACCTGGTTTCTGGCGATCTACCTGGTGACGCAGAGCAAGAACGCCATCAGCGGACTGGAGCTCAAACGCCAGCTGGGCGTGAGCTACAAGACGGTCTGGCTCATCAAGCA
>JAYFRX010000261.1:0-4259 GCA_040946945.1 Burkholderia sp.
GGCATCAAACCGGTGATCGCAAGGCGCCGCACTGAACATGGCAGTGGTCTGGGCAAATTCCGTTGGGTCGTTGAACGGACTCACTCGTGGCTCCACAACTTCCGTCGTCTTCGCATACGCTTCGATCATCGAGCTGACATTCACGAAGCATTTTTCAAATTCGGCTGCGCCCTCGTCTGCTGGAACATCTTCAGGCGTACCGAGCAGTAGTTTTGAACTGGCCTCTTAGGAATTCGGCAGCAGCAGCCACATCCGCCCGACCTGATTCATCCGGCCGGCCAGGTCGCCGGCATCGTCGCCGAGTCCCCAGAAATAATCGGCGCGCACGCCGCCCTTGATCGCCGAACCTGTATCCTGCGCGAATACCAGCCGGTTCATCGGCGTGTTGGTGAGCGGCCGCGTGGTCTGCAGGAACACCGGCGTGCCGAGCGGGATGAAGGACGGATCGACGGCGATCGAGCGCTCCGCCGTGAGCGGCACGCCAAGCGCGCCGATCGGGCCGTCCGCGCCGTCGTTCGGCCCCCCTTTTCTCGACGGCATCTCGCGGAAGAACACGAAGCGCGAATTGGTGTCGAGCAAAGCGTCGACGCGCGACGGGTTGGCGCGCGCCCAGGCCTTGATGCCTTGTATGGTGGCCTGCCCGACGCTCAGTTCGCCGCGATCGAGCAGCCATTTGCCGATCGAGCGATAGGGCTGGTTGTTGGTGCCGCCGAAACCAACCCGCATCACGCTGCCGTCGTCCATCACCACGCGCCCCGAGCCCTGCACCTGCAGGAAAAAGGCCTCGATCGGATTGTCGACCCAAACCAGCTCGTTGCCGTTCAGGACGCCCGAGCGCTCGAGCTGCGCGCGCGCCGGCATGGCGCTGTCGGCTCGATAGCCGGCCGGCCAGCGATACAGCGCAGTCTGGTAAGGCCCGCGCCGCGCCCGCGAGCCATGCAGCAGTGGCTCGTAATAGCCGGTCACCACGCCGTCGAGCGTGCCGTCGGTGTTGGCGAACTGATAGGGCGTGAAATACGTCTCGAAGAAGCTCCGCGCGTCGGTGATGTCGAGATCGTCGATCCGCTCGGCGGCATCGCAGGCGCGGCACCAGTTGGCGGCACGCGCGAGCAGCGTGCAGTTCTGGCGCAGCGCGATGGCCGCGCCGATCAGGGTATCGTCGTCCCAGCCCGGCACCTGCCGCCAGGCCACCGGTGTGAGCCGCTCGGCGGCCACCTGGCCCGGCACGATCGGCGCGCTGGTGGGTGGCTTCGGGGCGGGCCGCACCGCTGCGCTGCCGCAGGCGGCCAGCAGCGCCGCCGTCGCGATCGCGACGGCCCAGGCGGCCAACCGCGGCCCGAACTGCTTACAATGTTCGTACTTTATGGAAACCGCCATGTCTGATCTGTTCGACGAATGCCCGATGCTGATCTTCGCGCTGGAATCGCTGCTGGCGCTCGGCCTGCTGATCTTCATCGTGCTTTGGACCGCGTCCGGCAAGGAGAAGGCACGCCAACGCCTCGACGATCCGCCGCGCCGCCCGTCAAGGGCAGCGCCACGCCCTCAGTGCAACGTGCGCGGCATCATGTGCAGTGCGAATTCGGCGACCGGCATCTCGAAGCGCTCGCCGTCCTCGGCCACGCAGAAATACGCGCTGCGTATGGTGCCCACAGGCGTGGCGATCACCGCCCAGTTGGTGTACTCGAATTGCTTGCTCGGCTTGAGTAACGAGCTGGTGGCCGACCACGCCGAGTCCCTTCACTTCCTGAACCTTCTGTTCGCTGTGTTCGTGATGACCCAGGGCCGCGCGATCAGCTGCGAGGCCGCCTGACCAGTGTTGACGATCGTCAGTGTTTACGCGAATGCGTATTGACGGCGTTCCGGATCGAATTGGATTATTCCGGCAGATACGCCGTTTTCACCGACACGCTGAATTTATACTGGCTCATGGCAATTCCGTTTCGAGGGTCGACCGCGGCGCCCACGATCCGGCGCCGCGCGGGCCGCCGCCTGGGCGGCCCGCGCTGGTTCGGCATTCTGCTTGATGCGGCCCCCGCCCGCAACCGCGCGGCCTGCCGAGGCGGTCCGCGGCGGTAGAATGGCGCTTTTGCATAAGCACGTCCCCCTACCGCCATGATGCAATTCCGTATCGCTCCCAGCATCCTGTCGGCCGACTTCGCCCGTCTCGGCGAGGAAGTCCGCAACGTGGTCGCCGCCGGTGCCGACTGGATCCACTTCGACGTGATGGACAATCATTACGTCCCGAACCTGACGATCGGGCCGCTGGTCTGCGAGGCGATCCGCCCGCACGTGCAGGTGCCGATCGACGTGCACCTGATGGTGCGCCCGGTCGACCGGATCGTCCCCGATTTCGCCAAGGCCGGCACCAATCTGATCAGCTTCCACCCGGAAGGCTCGGACCACATAGACCGCATCCTGTGGCTGATCAGGGACCACGGCTGCAAGGCCGGCCTGGTGTTCAACCCGGCCACGCCGCTGCACTACCTCGACCATGTGATGGACCGCCTCGACCTGATCCTGATCATGTCGGTGAACCCGGGCTTCGGCGGCCAGTCCTTCATTCCCGAGGCACTGCGCAAGATCCGCGAGGCGCGCGCGAAGATCGACGCCTATCGCGAACGCACAGGCCGCGAGATCCACCTGGAAGTGGACGGCGGCGTGAAGGTCGACAACATCGCCGAGATCGCGGCGGCCGGCGCGGACACCTTCGTGGCCGGCTCGGCGATCTTCGGCAAGCCCGACTACAAGGCGGTGATCGACGAGATGCGCACGGCCCTGGCCGGCGTCGCGAAGGACTGAAACGATGAGCACCTCGATCCGTTTCGCCTCGCCGCGGCTGGCTGCCGCCCTGATCGATCTCGACGGCACCATGATCGATATCGTCGACGATTTCACGGCCACCCTCAACGCGATGCTGGCGCGGATCGGCGCGCCCGGCACGCAACGCGACGAAGTCAGGCACTACGTCGGCAAGGGCTCGGAGAACCTGATCGGCCAGGTGCTCAAGCCGCGCCTGGCCGCAGCCGACGTGCAGGCGCGCTTCGACGAGGCGCTGGCGATCTACCAGGCCGAGTACGCCGCCATCAACGGCCGCCACACGCGGCTCTACCCCGACGTCGAAGCCGGCCTGGCCGCGATGCGCGAGGCCGGCCTGGCGCTGGCCTGTGTTACCAACAAGCCGCATCGTTTCGCGCTCGAGCTGCTCGCGCAGTACCGGCTCGACGGCTATTTTGGCATGGTGCTCGGCGGCGACAGCCTGCCGCGCAAGAAGCCCGATCTGCTGCCGATGCTGACCGCCTGCCAGCCGCTGGGCGTCGAAGCGGCGCTGGCGGTGGCGATCGGCGACTCGGAAAACGACGCGCTGGCGGGCCGCGCGGCCGGCCTGGCGACGCTGACGGTACCCTATGGCTACGACCACGGCAAAGCTATACAAACGATAAATTCGGATGGTATAGTCGACTCTTTGCTTGTGGCGGCGCAGGTCATTACCGCGCACAACGCCGTCGAGCGAACCTTCTGATTTATTCTTCCATCCGCATGTTTCTGAACAAAAAACGGAGTCTGAGCAGCATCGACCGGGGAGCCTGGCCCTGGCGTCGCTGGTCGCGCTAACCTCGCTCCCGAGGTTCGGCGGAGCCTGTTTTCGGCATCCGTTTTCCTGATTAGTTACTTTACTCCGGTACCCTCAACACACGGCGCGGATGAGGTTTTGTCCTAACGGCGGCCCGAAGCAGGCGCGGCGCCATCGCGGGCAAATCGAAACGGCGGTTGAAACGGTCAGCGAGATAGCGATGGGCATATTTGGCGTGATCGATAGCGTGGTACGTGCCCTTGAGGGCCGTTTTCAGGTTGCCGAGCATCGTGTTGACCCAGCGGAACTCGGGGGGCGCTGCGCGGCCTGACGGCCACCGCCCGTGACATGGCGCTCATGACTGGCAGCCTTTTGCGTCACGCCGTCGAAACACCACAGGCCATCGGAAACGACGCACGCGGTGGGCATCAGGCTGCTGGCCGCCCAGACCTCAAGGGCCGCTTTGGTAAAGCCCGGCACGGGCGAGAGCCGCATGAACAGAGGACGGCCATCGTCAGAGGTCTGCACGGCCGCTACAAACGGCGTCTTGCCGGGCGCGCTACGCCCACAGCCTTACCGCCGGAGCGTTCCCCGCCCAGATACGCGTCGTCGACCTCGACCCGTTCGTCGAGCCGGCGTCGCTCTTCGCGCAGCCACATGGTCTCCAGCAACTTGTGCTTGATGAGCC
>JAYFRX010000262.1:0-4249 GCA_040946945.1 Burkholderia sp.
GAGGTCCTCCCCGATGCGAGCGATGTATTCGACTCTAGCATCTTCGGCTTTCCGCGCGCCTACATCACTGCGAGCGATCGCTTCTGCATACCGACGGTTTTAGTCGCCGCGCAGCGGCTTACCTTGAGGGCCGTTTTTAGGTTGCCGAGCATTCGTGTTGACCCAGCGGAACTCGGGGCGCTGCGCGGCCTGATGGCCACCGCCCGTGACATGGCGCTCATGACTGGCAGCCTTTTGCGTCACGCCGTCGAAACACCACAGGCCATCGGAAACGGCGCACGCGGTGGGCATCAGGCTGCTGGCCGCCCAGACCTCAAGGGCTGCTTTGGTAAAGCCCGGCACGGGCGAGAGCCGCATGCACAGAGGGCGGCCATCGCCAGAGGTCTGCACGGCCGCTACAAACGGCGTCTTGCCGGGCGCGCCACGCCCGGCCTTACCGCCGGAGCGTTCCCCGCCCAGATACGCGTCCTCGACCTCGACCCGTTCGTCGAGCCGGCGTCGCTCTTCGCGCAGCCACATAGTCTCCAGCAACTTGTGCTTGATGAGCCAGACCGTCTTGTAGCTCATGCCCAGCTGGCGTTTGAGCTCCAGTCCGCTGATGGCGTTCTTGCTCTGCGTCACCAGGTAGATTGCCAGAAACCAGGTCGTCAGCGGCAATTTCGTCTTCTCGAATATCGTTCCGACGATCGACGAGCATTGGTACCGGCAGGACTGGCTCAGGCATTCCCATAGTCGCCGGCCGTTGTAGGCGCTGGCGTAGCGCGTGCCCTTGCATCGAGGGCACACCCAGCCATCGGGCCAGCGAAACTCGACAAGCGCGGCCTCGCATTGCGCTTCGTTGCCGTACTGCTCCTGAAATTCGTTCATCGACAGACCGGCCTAAAACTGGATTCTGTTCATGGGCATGGCGCACGCTCCGTAAGCATCTGGCGAACGATACTTGGTTTCATGCCTGCTGTGGAGTCAAGTAACTAATCAAGAAATTTCTTGCGCGGTCGCGCCTTCTTGGCCGGAGATTTCGAGGCCGGCCTACCCTTCTTCGCGGCGGGATGCGCAGGACGCGCTTCCTTGTCGGCCGACGCGACCGGGCTCGCGGCGGGTTTTTTGCGGCGTGCCGGCAGTTCCTCCTCGCTCGAGGTGGTGCCCTGCACCGCCCCCAAGCGCGCGCGCCCACGCTCGGCCGCGGCCGGCATCGGCCCCGCACCGCGCGGCGTCTTCACGGGCGTGTCGAGCACCAGGCGGAAGTCGATTTTGCGCGCATCGAGATCGACGCGGCTGACCTGCACGCGCACGCAATCCGACAGCCGGTAGCGAATGCCGGTACGCTCGCCGCGCAGTTCGTTCTTGATCTCGTCGTACTGAAAGTAGTCGGAGCCGAGCTCGGTGACGTGCACCAGCCCTTCGATGAACAGCGTGTCGAGCTGCACGAAGATGCCGAACGGCGTCACGCCGTTGACCACCCCGCCGTATTCCTCGCCCAGCTTGTCGCGCATGAAATAGCACTTGAGCCAGGCTTCGACGTCGCGCGAGGCCTCGTCGGCGCGGCGCTCGTTGGCCGAGCAATGCAGGCCGAGCTCTTCCCAGATCGCGTTGTTGCTGCGGGTGCGATTACGCGCGGCGTCGTCTTGCTTCTGCATCGCGCGGGCACGCGGCGAGATCGCTGTGTTCAGCTCGACGCCCTCGGGCGCCTTCGGCACGTACTTCTGGCCCGACAGGATCGCGTAGATCGCGCGGTGCGTGAGTAGGTCTGGATAGCGGCGGATCGGGCTCGTGAAATGCGCGTAGGCATCGTAGGCGAGACCGAAGTGGCCGACGTTGTCGGGGCTGTAGACGGCCTGCTGCATTGAGCGCAGCAGCATCGGTTGCAGCATCTGCGCATCGGGCCGGTCACGGATCTTCGCCATCAGGGCCGCGTAGTCGCTGGCGTGCGGGATATCGCCGCCGCCCAGCGTGAGCCCAATGCCGCGCAGGAAGGAACGCAGGTTCTCGAGCTTCTCGGCGGTCGGGCCCACATGGACGCGGTACAGGCCCGGCTGCTTGTGACGCTTCATGAAATCGGCCGCGCAGACGTTGGCGACCAGCATGCATTCCTCGATCAGCTTGTGCGCGTCGTTGCGCTGGCGCGGCAGGATCTGCTCGATCTTGCCCTGAGCATTGCAGACGATGTAGGTCTCGGTGGTGTCGAAGTCGATCGCGCCGCGCTTCTGGCGCGCCGCGAACAGCGCCTTGAACACGCCATATAGATTCTGCAGATAGGGCAGCAGTTCGGCGCGCCGCGCGGCCTCGGGGCCCTTGGTGTTGCCGAGCACGGCCGCCACTTCCGTGTAGGTGAGCCGCGCGGCCGAATGGATCACGGCCGGGTAGAACTGGTAGCCCTTCACCTCGCCGCGCGCGGTTACCACCATGTCGCAGACCAGGGTGCAGCGGTCCACCGCGTGGTTCAGCGAGCACAGGCTGTTGGACAGCTTCTCGGCCAGCATCGGGATCACGCGGCGCGGGAAGTACACCGAGGTGCTGCGCTCCAGTGCGTCGACGTCGAGCGCCTCGCCCGGCTTCACATAGTGCGAGACGTCGGCGATCGCGACGATCAGGCGGTAGCCGTCGCCGCGGTCGACCTTCATCGGCTCGCAGTAGACGGCATCGTCGAAGTCTCGCGCGTCCTCGCCGTCGATCGTAACTAGCGGCACGTCGCGCAGGTCCACGCGGTAGCGCAGGTCGATCGGGCGCACCTTGTCGGGCAACGCGGCCGAGGCCGCCAGGGCCGCCGAGCTGAACTCGTGCGGCACGCCGTACTTGCGCACCGCGATTTCGATCTCCATGCCGGGATCGTCGATGTCGCCGAGCACCTCGGTCACGCGGCCGAGCGGCTGCGAATGACGGCTCGGGAAATCGGTCAGATCGACCACCACTACCTGGCCGACCTTGGCCTTCTTGGCGTTCTGCGAGATCAGGATGTCGTGGCCGATCCGCTTGTCCTCGGGGGCCACGATCAGCGCGCCGTTCTCGTTGAGCAGGCGGCCGATCACGCGCTTGTTGGCACGATCGGTGACCTCGACCACATGCCCTTCTGAGCGGCCGCGCCGGTCGTAGCCGACGATCCGCGCGAGCACACGATCGTTGTGCATGACCTTCCGCATCTCGCCGTTGGGCAGGAACAGGTCGTCCTGGCCGTCGTCGCGGATCAGGAAGCCATAGCCGTCGCGATGGCCCTGCACGCGGCCCGCGACGAAGTTCGAAGGATGGGTCAGTTGATAACGCCCGCGCTTGTCGAGCCGGATCTGGCCGTCTCGTTCCATGGCGGCGACGCGCCGGAAGAAACCCTCGCGTTCCTGGCGCTTGATCGACAGCGCCTCGGCGATGTCGATCGCGGCCAGCGGTGCGTCGCTCGTACGCAGCACGACGAGAATTTCCTCGCGGCTCGGAATGGGATACGGATACTTGCTCAAGGGCTTGTCGATGGTTGTTCTCGTTGCGTGGACTTACCTGTCCGGCTCGAACGATCGGACGCCAGGTTGGGAGCCATTCTACCACCCGTGGCCGCGCCAAAAACCGCGGAACCCGGCCCGCCGTCCGCGAGCGGCCCGGCCGGCGCGGCGATGAAAAAACTTGTTGACACACTCATTCATCATGCTTAAAATACGATTTTTTGCCCAGGTGGCGAAATTGGTAGACGCACTAGGTTCAGGTCCTAGCGGTGGTAACACCGTGGAGGTTCGACTCCTCTCCTGGGCACCATTACGTGGTTTTCGGAAGTCCTCGAGCGACCCAAAACCCGCGTCAAATCTGGACTTTCGCTGTTTTTTTATTTCTCGGAAGTCTCGAGCGAAACCGGGTGTGCCGGATCCGGTTGTTTAGACGCGATTTTTCGATCAGTCGGCAAGTGGCAAGAGCGGTGCCTGACGGCCTTCAAGGGGTGTCTTGAAGACGGTTTTTCGAGACGCCATTCGCGATTGTATCGGTATTTGAAAGCGACGGCGGCAGCACGAACTTCTCAACGTTGTTGAACAGCCGTCCGTGGATGGCTTGCTCCTTCATGGTCCGATTGAAACGCTCGGCGACGCTGTTAGTCTGCGGCTTCAGCGACGAAGGCGTGGCTTGGCGTAATCCCCCAGAACTTGAGCTGGGCGCGGAAATCGTCCGACCTGTACTGCGAGCCGTGATCCATTCGCAGGGACAGTCCGCGGCCGGCGTCAGCTTCGACCGATCCGAACTGCTCGCGCACCCCTTGGCTGATTGGCTCCAGTGCGGC
>JAYFRX010000263.1:0-4249 GCA_040946945.1 Burkholderia sp.
CATCCTCGTAGATGCCAATGGCGTTCCCATCAGCGCCATCCTGACCGGCGCGAACCGCAACGACGTCACCCAGTTGCCGCTGCTCGTCGACGCGATTCCCCCGATCCGCGGCGCGCGCGGCCGACCCCTTCAGAGACCCAAGGTCATCTATGCCGATCGTGGTCACGATTCCGATCCGCATCGTCAACGATTGCGCGAACGCGACATCAAACCGGTGATCGCAAGGCGCCGCACTGAACATGGCAGTGGTCTGGGCAAATTCCGTTGGGTCGTTGAACGGACTCACTCGTGGCTCCACAACTTCCGTCGTCTTGGCATGCGCTTCGATCGTCGAGCTGACATTCACGAAGCATTCTTGAAATTCGGCTGCGCCCTCGTCTGCTGGAACATCTTCAGGCGTACCGAGCAGTCTTTTTGAACTGGCCTCTAAGCATCTGGCGAAAGATACTTGATTTCATGCCTGCTTCGGAGTCAATTAACTAATCAGGACGCCTGAAAATCCTCAGGTGCATGCTGTCCACGATCTGAAAATGGCTCATTTTTACCCACACGATTCCGCGAAGACCCATTTATTTCAAGGCCGCGGCGCCATCCTGGCCGGCACTCAGCATTCGCTCCACATACCGCGCGATCATATCGATCTCAAGATTCACTTTCGAGCCGGCCTTCAGATGCCGCAGCGTGGTGACCTGCAGCGTATGCGGGATCAGGTTGATCGAAAACTCACGGCCGTCCGCGAGATCCTTCACTGCATTGACGGTCAGGCTCACGCCGTTGACCGTGATCGAGCCCTTGTAGGCCAGGTACTTGCCCAGATCCTTCGGCGCCATCACGCGCAGCTCGTGCGATTCGCCCACCGGCGCGAAATGCGTGACGGTCCCGAGTCCGTCCACATGGCCCGATACGATATGCCCGCCCAGCCGGTCATGCGCGCGTAGCGCCTTCTCGAGATTGACCTTGCCCAGCTCGCTCAGGCCGACCGTCTTGTTCAGGCTCTCGTGCGACACGTCGACGGTAAGCGTCTCGGCTGTGGTTTCGATCGCCGTCATACAGGCACCCTGGATCGCGATGCTGTCGCCGAGCGCGACATCGCCCAGATCGAGCCCGCCCGCGCGGACCACCAGCCGAACGCCGGCATCGGCCTCGGTGCCGAGTGGTGCGATGGATTCAATGCAGCCGACCGCCGCGACGATTCCGGTAAACATCGTGAAATTTCCGTAAGCAGATTCAGTTGGCCAAAGCGGCGGCAAAGCGCGCGAGGATGCGCAGGTCGTTGCCGATTCGGTCGATGGTGTGGAATTGCAGCCGCGTGCGCTGCGCCAGCGTGGCCGGGGCGGCGAGATTGAACATGCCGGCTGCGTTGTCGCCGAGCAGGGTCGGCGCGACGTAGATCAGCAGCTCGTCAACGCAGCCCTCGCGCAGCAGCGAGCCGTTCAGCTTGTACCCGGCCTCGACATGCAGCTCATTGATGCCGCGCTTGCCGAGCGCCTGCAGCAGAGCCGGCAGGTCGACTTTGCCGTTCGGGCCGGCCAGCGGGACCACTTCGGCACCGCGGTCGTGCAGCGCGGCGGCACGGCTTTCGCCGGCCGCGTCGAGCTCACCGCTGAAAATCAGGATCGGCGCAACGTTCAGCAGCTTCGCCTCGAGCGGAATCTCGAGCCGGCTGTCGACCAGCACGCACAGCGGCTGGCGCGGAGTGGCGATGCCGCGCACCGTCAACTGCGGATCGTCCTCGCGTACCGTGCCGATGCCGGTCAGGATCGCGCAGGCGCGTGCGCGCCAGGCATGCCCGTCGGCGCGCGCGGCCTCGCCGGTGATCCACTGGCTCTGGCCGTCAGGCAGCGCGGTGCGGCCGTCCAGCGAGACCGCTGACTTCATGCGCACCCAGGGCTGGCCGCGCGTCATGCGTGACACGAAGCCGATGTTCATCTCGCGCGCTTCCTGCGCGAGCAGCCCGCAGCGCACGTCGATGCCGGCGTCGCGCAGCATCGCCAGGCCCTTGCCCGACACTAGCGGGTTCGGGTCCTCCATTGCCGCCACCACCTTGGTCACGCGCGCGTCGATCAGGCCCAGCGCGCAGGGCGGCGTGCGGCCGAAGTGGCTGCAGGGCTCGAGCGTCAAATAGACGGTCCCGCCGCGCAGGTCATGGCCACGTGAGCGCGCGTCCTTCATGGCCTGTACCTCGGCGTGGTCCTGGCCGGCCGGCTGGGTATAGCCCTCGCCGATCACCACCTCGTCTTTGACGATCACGCAGCCCACGCGCGGGTTCGGAGAGGTCGTATACATCCCGCGCGACGACAGGTCGAGCGCGCGCTGCATATGCGCGAAATCCGATTCCGAGAACATCCGCGTCTCCCTATCCGGTGGGTCAGGCGGCGGCCAGAGTGCCGAAGGCGCGGCGCGCGGCAGCGAGCGTTTCGTCGATCACGGCATCGTCGTGCACGCTCGAGACGAAGCCGGCCTCGTAGGCCGAGGGCGCGAAATAGACGCCCTCGTCGAGCATCAGGTGGAAGAAGCGGTTGAAGCTGGCGATGTCACTTTTAGTCACCTCGGCGAAGCTGGTCGGCACCGCCTCGGTGAAGTAGAGGCCGAACATCGCTCCGATCGCGTCGGTCGCGAACGGCACGCCGCCGCCGCGGGCCGCGGCGGCGAGGCCGGCGGCCAGGCGCTTGGTCTGTGCCGTGAGCGCCTCGTAGAAGCCGGGTGCCTGGATCAGCTGCAGTGTTTTGAGGCCGGCGGCCACCGCGATCGGGTTGCCCGACAGCGTGCCGGCCTGGTAGACGCGGCCCAGCGGCGCGATCTGGGCCATGATGTCGCGACGCCCGCCGAACGCGGCCGCCGGCATGCCGCCACCGATCACCTTGCCCAGGCAGGTCATGTCGGCCTGGATGCCGTAATGCTGCTGCGTGCCGCCGAGCGCGACGCGGAAGCCGCACATCACTTCGTCGAAGATCAGCACGGCACCGTGCTTGGTGCAGAGCGCGCGCAGCGCCTGCAGGAATTTCGGGGTGCCGCGCACCAGGTTCATGTTGCCGGCCACCGGCTCGACGATCACGGCGGCGATCTCGTCGCCGAACGCGCCGAAGGCTTCCTCCAGCGCCACCACGTTGTTGTACTCGAGCACCGTGGTGTGCTTGGCGATGTCGGCGGGCACGCCGGCCGAGGTCGGGTTGCCGAAGGTCAGCAGGCCCGAGCCGGCCTTCACCAGCAGGCTGTCGGCGTGGCCGTGGTAGCAGCCCTCGAACTTGACGATGCGGCAGCGGTTGGTGAAGCCGCGCGCCAGGCGCAGCGCGCTCATGGTCGCCTCGGTGCCGCTCGAAACCATCCGCACCTGATCGATAGTGGGCACCAGCTTGCAGATCTCCTCGGCGATCTCGATCTCGGCCTCGGTCGGTGCGCCGAACGAGAAGCCGTCGGCCAGCACGCGCTGCACCGCCTCGAGCACCTCGGGATGGACGTGACCGACGATCATCGGGCCCCACGAGCCTATGTAGTCGATATAGCGCTTGTCGTCGGCGTCCCAGAAGTAGGGGCCCTGGGCGCGGGACACGAAGCGTGGCGTGCCGCCGACCGAGCGGAAGGCGCGCACGGGCGAGTTGACGCCGCCCGGGATGGTGCGCTGGGCGCGTTCGAAGAGCGTTTGATTGTTCGACATGGATAAGTCCTGCAGACGGAGGCGGCAGCCGGGCGGGCGCGGCGTGGGCCGCATCTTCCGCGCCGGATGCGGACGAAACGATCGCCAGATTGTACCGAAGAGTCGCCGGGCCGGTTCTGGACCGGCCGCGCCTGCTAGGTCTTCCACATGAAGGCCCTTGTCAGGCAAGGCGGAGAATGGACTCAAGCACATCGATGTCCCACGCGGCGAGGTTATGGATATTCTTCAGGCGACTCTCGGCGGTGTTCCAAAAATAGTCCTGATTAGTTACTTGACTCCGAAGCAGGCATGAAATCAAGTATCGTTCGCCAGGTGCTTATGGAGCGTGCGCCATGCCCATGAACAGAATCCAGTTTCAGGCTGGTCTGTCGATGAAAGAATTTCAGGAGCAGTACGGCAACGAAGCGCAATGCGAGGCCGCGCTGGTCGAGTCTCGCTGGCCCGATGGCTGGGTTGTGTGCCCTTGATGCAAGGGCACGCGCTACGGCGCTACGCCAGCGCCTACAACGGCCGGCGACTGTGGGAATGCCTGAGCCAGTCCTGCCGGTACCAATGCTCGTCGATCGTCGGAACGATATTCGAGAAGACGAAATT
>JAYFRX010000264.1:0-4238 GCA_040946945.1 Burkholderia sp.
AATGGACAAGGTCCATGGTGGAACGCTGGGGCCAGCCACATGAACACGGCCTTCCCGAAACGCTTCTTCGACGTCTTGGGGCTGGTTTCGGTGCTGGATACTCAGCAGCGCCTCCAGCGTTGTCCATTAACCGCCGTATGCGGAACCGCACGTACGGTGGTGTGAGAGGGCGACGGGGGGGGGGGTAACCCCGTCCCCTGCTCGATATGTGCCGCGCCGGCGCTACCACCCGGCCGCTTACTGCCAGACCGGCCGCTTGGCCAGCTTGCGCTGCAGCGTGCGGCGATGCATGTTCAGCGCGCGTGCCGTCGCCGAAATGTTTTTGTTGTTCTCGGCCAGCACGCGCTGGATGTGCTCCCATTCGAGCCGGTCGACCGACAGCACCACCGGGTTCTCCAGCGCGTCCTCGGCCTGCACCTCGCTGGCATTGGTCTGCAGCGCGGCGAGGATCGATTCCACGTTGACAGGCTTGGACAGGTAGTTGCACCGTCCTTGACCGCCTGCACTGCGGTGGCGATGCTCGCGTAGCCGGTTAGCACCAGGATCCGCGCATCGGGCTGCAGGTCGCAGAGCGGTGCGATCAGCGAGAGCCCCGAATCCTCGCCGAGGTGTAGGTCGACCGTGATGAACTCGAACTTCGACGCGCTTGCTAGCTTCAGCGCCGCATCGCGCGTATGCGCCTGCTGGACGAGATAGCCGCGACGCTCGAGGCCCCGCGCCAGCGGGCCGGCAAATACCTCGTTGTCGTCGATGACGAGGAAGTGGTTGTCGCTCATCGTTTTCTCCTTTGGGTCAGCGTATGGTTAAGCGGTAGCGGGGCGAGCGGCACGGGCGGGTTGCTCAGGCTATCAGCCCCGCCGATGGGGGGCGCCGCTCGCGGCCTCGCGCATCACGGGCAGCCGCAGCAGCGCGCGCGTACCGCGCGGCGCAGCATCAGCCAGCTCGATCGTGCCGCCCAGCCGCGAGGTCGCGCTGAAGGCCAGATAGAGGCCGACGCCGTGGCCGCCCTGGGTGCTGTCGACCGGCGCGGTGCCGAGCGATTCGCGCGGCCCCGGCGGAATGCCCGGGCCGTTGTCGGCTACCTCGAACACGATCGTGTCGCGCTCGCCCTGCCGCGCCTGCAGGGTTAGGTGATCGCGGCTCGCGCGCGCCGCGTTGTCGAGCAGGATGGTCAGGATCTGGCCCACCGCAACGGTATCCTCGAGCTCTACGCCGGCTGGCTCCGCGCCGAGCCGCTCGAACTCGACATGCGGATGGCGTAGCCGCCAGTGGCGGCCTAAGGTGTCGAGCCAGGTGGCCACGCTCTCGCGTGCAGCCGGCCCGGAAACGCGGCTGCGCAGCCGCGCCAGCGCCGAGGTGCATTGAGTCATCTGCTCCTCGAGCACTTTGAGGTCGGCGTCGTAGCGCGCCAGCCCCGGATCGGCGCGCGCCGCGTCGCGCAGTTCCTCGGTCAGCATCGCGATGGTCGAACAGCGGCGTGCCCATCTCGTGCGCCACGGTGGCCGCCTGCACACCCAGCGCGACCGCTCGCTCGTCGCGCAGCAGGCGCTGCTGCGCTTCTCGCTGAGCGCGGCGTCGCGCTGGCGCAGCGCGTTCGACATGCGCGCCACGAACCAGGCGATCAGGCCGACCGAGACCAGGAAGTTCACGCCCTGGCCGGCGCGGTAGTAGTCGAACAGGTTGGCGGGATTGTCGAGGTTGAGCGGTACCGAATTGAAGCCGAGCGCGAAGTAGCAGGCCACCGAGAAGGCCGCCAGCCAGACCATCAGGTACCAGGGCAGCACCGCGGCCGCGATCGCCAGCGAGGACAAGTAGAGCGAGACGAAGGGATTGGTGGTGCCGCCCGAGAGGAACAGCAGGGCCGACAGCGTGCCGATGTCGGCCCACAGCTAGCCCATCAGCTCGAAGTTGGTCTCGGGGCGGGCGCGCAGTACGCGCAACCAGGTCAGCGCGTTGAACACGACCTCCAGCGCGATCACGCTGAGCATGGCCGGCAGCGGCAGGTTGGCACCGAAGAACACCTGGGCGACCGCGATCGTGACGAGCTGGCCGATGATCGCGAGCGTGCGCAGCCAGAACAGGTTGCCGAGGTTGACGCGGCCGGTGGTGGTGATTCGTTGCATTATCATCGGTGCAGTTTACTCTGTGGGGGGCCGGCGCGGCCGGCTTCTTTTTGAGCGACGCGCCGGCAGCCCGGGCGGCTTGCTCGGCGAGCGCGGCTGGCTGGAACGGTGTTGCGGCGGGTCGTGGCACCGTCGCGCGGGCGGCTGGGAACAATCCAGCAAGCATAGCGCGTCGGCCCGCGATTGCCGCAGCGATGCCCTGCCGATCGCGCCATTTTGTCGCATAAAAACCGCGCCGAAACGGTGTTGGCGCAAGCTTCGCCTGAATGGCCGAAAATGCCCCAAAACCGCATGCTGCACTGCGCCAGTTGTGTACAATTTGCCGTGTTTCGCCGTCCCGCTCCACGTATCAACCGCCCCGACCCCCCCCCCAGTCCGAGCCATGTCCGATCCCATCGACCTCTCGCAGATCGCTCCCACGCTGAAAGCCGAAATCCTTGCGGAAGCGCTGCCGTACATCCGTCGCTATCACGGCAAGACTGTGGTGATCAAATACGGCGGCAACGCGATGACGGAAGAGTGCCTCAAGCAGGGCTTCGCGCGCGGCGTGATCCTGCTGAAGCTGGTCGGCATCAACCCGGTGATCGTCCACGGCGGGGGCCCGCAGATCGACACGGCGCTCAAGAAGATCGGCAAGCAGGGTACTTTCATCCAGGGCATGCGCGTCACCGACGCGGAAACCATGGAAGTGGTCGAGTGGGTGCTGGGCGGCGAGGTGCAGCAGGACATCGTCACCCTGATCAACCATTTCGGCGGCCACGCAGTGGGCCTGACGGGTAAGGACGGCGGTCTGATCCACGCGCGCAAGCTGATGATGCTGGATCGCGACAATCCTGGTCAGCACATCGACATCGGCCAGGTGGGCGAGGTCGAGGCGATTAACCCGGCGGTGGTCAAGGCGCTACAGGACGATGCGTTCATCCCCGTGATTTCGCCGATCGGCTTCGGCGAGGACGGCCTGTCGTACAACATCAACGCCGACCTGGTGGCCGGCAAGCTTGCCACCGTGCTGAACGCCGAGAAGCTCGTAATGATGACGAACATCCCCGGCGTGATGGACAAGGAAGGCAATCTGCTGACCGACCTCTCGGCGCGCGAGATCGACGCGCTGTTCGATGACGGCACGATCTCGGGCGGCATGCTGCCGAAGATCTCCTCGGCGTTGGACGCGGCCAAGAGCGGCGTGAAGTCGGTGCACATCGTCGACGGCCGCATCGAGCACTCGGTGCTGCTCGAGATCCTCACCGAACAGCCGTTCGGCACTATGATCCGCTCGCATTGAGCGGGCGTGTTCCCCGCCGCGCGGGCTCTACTGCAACGCGCGCCGCCGACGGCGTCCGCTCTGGCTGGACGCCCGGTCTGGCTGTTCGACCTCAACAATACGCTTCACCACGCTTCGCACGCGGTCTTCCCGGCGATGACGCAGTACATCATCGACACGCTGCAAGTCGACCGGGCCCGCGCCGACCATCTGCGCGCATCTATTACATGCAGCGCTAGGGCACCGCCCTGCTGAGCCTGGCGCGCCATCACCCGGTCGCGGTCCGCACGATTTCCTGAAGGTGTTCCATACCTTCGAGGACCTGCTCTCGATGCTGCGCGCCGAGCGCGGGCTGGTTGTCCTTGACCACCAGACACAGTCCGCGCCGGTCGCCACGATCATCTGGGCGATCCCGCGCTGCACGCCCATCGCGTCGATCGTCACGATCGACCCCGACAGGTCGAGTGCCTCTAGCTGGGCCGGCCCCCGCAAAAACCGGACACTGGGTAACGCTTAAACTTTGAGGTAGTCTTCCGCCTATGTTTAAGCCTACAACTAACAACATGGAACCTGTTGAGGTTCTGACCCAGCCGGAGCAGCGCCGACGCCGCTCGGTCTAAGAAAAACTAGCGATTGTGCGTGAAACCTTCGAACCCGGAGCTACCGTTTCTGGGGTAGCCCGTCCTCATTAGGTGAATGCGAACCAGGTGTTCGCGTGGCGCAAGCCGTATCAGGACGGCAGCCTGTCGGCGGTAAGTGCCGGTGAGCAGGTAGTGCCGGCATCGGACCTGGCCGAAGCCATGAAGCAGATTCGTGAACTGCAGCGACTGCTGGGCAAAAAGACAATGGAAGTG
>JAYFRX010000265.1:0-4237 GCA_040946945.1 Burkholderia sp.
GGTTCGCAGCGAAAATCGCGTGACGTTGCCGGAAACCTTGCCCACCGACGGCACCACTACCCGTCCAGCGAACTTCTGCGCAGATCGCCCGCCTCCTCTGGCGTTTTGAAATTCCTATGCGTCGAGAAGCTCACGAAGGACCGTGACGAACTGCTGGCGTTCTACGACTTTTCTGCAGAACACCGGCAGCGCGTCAGAACAACCAACCCGATCGAGTCGACGTTCGCAATGGTGCGTCATCGCACTACGCGCACTCGCAACTGCCTGTCGCGTGCGACGTTCCTCGGCATGGCGTCCAAGCTCATCGCGTCGGCCGAGAAATCGTGGCACCCCATCCGCGGCGTCGACAAGCTCGAACAGCTTCTGAAGGGCATTCCCTTCAAGGACGGAACCCCGGTGATCGATAGCACACCGGCTCAGCAACCGCTGGTCGCCTAATCATGCTGCCGATCGCTCGTACACCAGATTTGACACTGGCTCTTTTCGTCCACGCACAAGACCCAGGCATGCTCGGGCGGGCTCAGGTACAGGCCGACCACGTCGCGCAGTTTCTCGATGAAGAATTGATCGGTCGAGAGTGTGAAGCTTGCGCTGCGATGGGGTTGCAGGCCGAGCAGCTTGAAGTAACGGTGCACGCTCGTCGGCGAGATAGCCGTTTCGGCGGCGATCCTGCGCACGCTCCAGTGCGTGGAGCCATCCGCCGGCTTCGTGTGCAGGTTCCTTGCGAATCAGTTGAGCCAGCCGCTCATCGCCAATCGTGCGCGGCTTGCCCGGAGATACTTCGTCATACAGCCCGTTGATGCGGTGCTCCAGGAACCGGATACGCCACTGGCCAACCGTAGCGCGCGTGAGTTGCAGACGCTCGGCGATGGCGCTGTTGGGCTCCTCCAGTTGCCGCTGCCAGTACGATCCGCGCACGCGTCACGAGCGTCGCCGAAATCGAATGGGCTATCGAAGTCAGTTGTGAGCGCTCGTCCTCGCTCAGCGCCAGTTCGGCCTTCGGTCGTCCCATCGGCATGCTGGTATCTCCCGTTCCATGGATACCTGGCATGCTACGCGAACATAGATTAGTTAACAACAGAACGGAACACTAGCCCTTCACCACCATCAGGTTAGGCAGCGAACTTGCACCCCCAAGCTGTTGCGCATACTCGGCGCACCGAGCTAAAGCTCGATCTGCGTTCGGGCGGCCGCAGCGCCGAGAGCGTGATGGCCGCTGAGCGCGTCAAGATCGAGGTCGCGCTGCCAAAGGGCGCGCGCCTGGTCGCGCTCGACGAGCGCGGCCACAACGTAGCCTTTGTGATCGGCGGCGCCGACGGGCTCGATCCCGACCTCAAGGCCCGCGCCGACCTGCTGCTGCGGATCTCGAGCCTCACGCTGCCGCACGGCATGGTGCGCGTGCTGCTGGCCGAGCAGCTTTACCGCGTGCGGAGCATCACGCAGAATTACCCCTACCGCCGCGCATGACGCGCCGCATTCGCGCGCCGTTATGTGCCCCAATGAGAACTATGACGATGTCCGACCGCCTCCTGCCCGATTCGACCTATCCGTTCGTCTATCTCGCCTCGCAGAACCCGCGCCGGCAGGGGCTGCTGCGCCAGATCGGCGTCGCCTTCGAGCTGCTGCCGCGCCCCGACGAGGATGCTGAGGCGCTCGAGGCCGAGCTGGCCGGCGAGTCGGCCGACGACTACGTGGTGCGCGTGTGCGCCGCCAAGGCAGGCGCGGCGCGCGTGCGGCTGGTGACCAGCGCGCTGCCGGCCGCGCCGGTGCTGGTGGCCGACACCACCGTGACGATCGACGGCAAGATCCTCGGCAAGCCAGCCTCGGCCGACGAAGCGCTGGCGATGCTGGCGCGCCTGGCCAGCCGCAAGCACGAGGTGCTGACAGCACTGGCCGTGGTCGACGCCGAGGGCAAGCCGCTGATGCCCGCGCTGTCGCGCTCGGTGGTGCAGTTCACGGCGGTCGGTGCCGAGGCGCTGGCGCTTTACGTGACCAGCGGCGAGCCGTTCGGCAAGGCCGGTGCCTATGCGATCCAGTGCCGGTCCGCCGAGTTCGTCGCGCGAATTGACAGTTCGCATTCCGGTATCATGGGTCTGCCCCTTTTTGAGACCGCTGCGCTACTGCGCGCGGCCCGCGTCGCCTTCTGAGCCCATCATGAACGAAGAAATCCTGATCAATATCACACCGCAGGAAACGCGGGTCGCGCTCGTTCAGCAAGGCGCG
This sequence comes from Burkholderia sp., assembly GCA_040946945.1. Classification (GTDB taxonomy): domain Bacteria; phylum Pseudomonadota; class Gammaproteobacteria; order Burkholderiales; family Burkholderiaceae; genus Burkholderia. Next base: position 2,224 of record JAYFRX010000265.1, read on the forward strand.
GTGCAGGAGCTTCATGTCGAGCGCACGCTCTCGCGCGGCCGCGTCGGCAACATCTATCTCGGCAAGGTGGTGCGCGTGCTGCCCGGCATGCAGTCGGCCTTCATCGATATCGGCCTGGAGCGCGCCGCCTTCCTGCACGTGGCCGACATCTGGCAGCCGCGCCTGCCGGGCGACACGCACAACAGCGCGCCGCACCAGCCGATCGAGAAGACCGTGTACGAGGGCCAGACGCTGATGGTGCAGGTGATCAAGGATCCGATCGGCACCAAGGGCGCGCGGCTTTCGACCCAGGTCAGCATCGCCGGGCGCACCCTGGTCTACTTGCCGCAGGAGCCGCATATCGGCATCTCGCAGAAGATCGAGAGCGAAGCCGAGCGCGAGGCGGCGCGCGCGCGCCTGACCGCCGTGATCCCGACCGAGGAGAAAGGCGGCTACATCGTGCGTACCATCGGCGAAGACGCGACCGGCGAGGAACTGGGTACCGACGTCACCTACCTGCGCAAGACCTGGGCCACCATCGTCGCGCAGGCGCAGCGGCTGCCGCCCACCAGCCTGCTCTACCAGGATCTCGACCTGGCCCAGCGCGTGCTGCGCGATTTCGCCAACGACGACACCTCCAAGATCCAGGTCGACTCGCGCGAGACCTTCGCGCGACTGTCGACCTTTGCGTGCGAGTTCACGCCGGCCGTCAGCGTCCGGCTGCATCACTACACGGGCGAGTGGCCGCTGTTCGATCTCTACAACATCGAGACCGAAATCCAGCGTGCGCTGTCGCGGCGCGTCGATCTGAAATCGGGCGGCTACCTGATGATCGACCAGACCGAGGCCATGACGACCATCGACGTCAACACGGGCGGTTATGTCGGTGCGCGCAACTTCGACGACACCATCTTTAAGACCAATCTCGAAGCCGCGCATACCATCGCGCGGCAACTACGGCTGCGCAATCTCGGCGGCATCATCATCATCGACTTCATCGACATGGAAAACGCCGAGCATCGCGACGCCGTGCTCGGCGAGCTGAAGAAGGCGCTGTCGCGCGATCGCACGCGCGTGACGGTGAACGGCTTCTCGCAGCTCGGGCTGGTGGAGATGACGCGCAAGCGCACTCGCGAATCGCTCACGCACGTGATGTGCGAGCCCTGCCCGGTATGCCAGGGCAAGGGGCAGATGAAGACGCCGCGCACCGTTTGCTACGACGTGCTGCGCGAGATCCTGCGCGAGTCGCGGCAGTTTAATCCGCGGGAATTTCGCGTCATTGCCTCGCAGCAGGTGATCGAGCTTTTCCTCGATGAGGAATCGCAGCATTTGGCGATGCTGATCGACTTCATCGGCAAGCCGGTGTCGTTGCAGGTGGAATCGAATCTGAGTCAGGAGCAGTACGATATCGTGCTGATGTGATACAAAACTCCTCCTGATTAGTTACTTGACTCCGAGACCATCAACACAAGGCGCGGATGAGGTTTTGTCGTAACGGCGGCCCGAAGCAGGCGCGGTACCATCGCGGGCAAATCGAAACGGCGGTTCAAACGGTAGGCGAATTCAGCGAGATAGCGATGGGCATATTTGGCGTGATCGATAGCCTGGTACGTGCCCTTGAGGGCCGTTTTCAGGTTGCCGAGCATCGTGTTGACCCAGCCGAACTCGGGGCGCTGCGCGGCCTGACGGCCACCGCCCGTGACATGGCGCTCATGACTAGCAGCCTTTTGCGTCACGCCGTCAAAACACCACAGGCCATCGGACACGACGCACGCGGTGGGCATCAGGCTGCTGGCCGCCTAGACCTCAAGGGCCGCTTTGGTAAAGCCGGCCACGGGCGAGAGCCGCATGAACAGAGGACGGCCATCGTCAGAGGTCTGCACGGCCGCTACAAACGGCGTCTTGCCAGGCGCGCCACTCCCACAGCCTTACCGCCGGAGCGTTCCCCGCCCAGATACGCGTCGTCGACCTCGACCCGTTCGTCGAGCCGGCGTCGCTCTTCGCGCAGCCACATGGTCTCCAGCAACTTGTGCTT
>JAYFRX010000266.1:0-4225 GCA_040946945.1 Burkholderia sp.
GGAGCCTTTCTTGCTGCGTTCCGACAACGGCCTGGTATTCACCAGCCGCGACTACACGCGTCTGGTGCGCAGCTACCGCTTGAAGCAGGAGTTCACCACTCCGCACTGCCCACAGCAGAACGGGATGGTGGAACGGGTGATCCGGACGCTGAAGGAGCAATGCGTGCACCGGCATCGTTTCGAAAGCCAGACCCACGCCCTGCGGGTGATCGCTGACTGGATCGCCTTCTACAACCAACAACGCCCCATCAGGCGCTGAAGATGATGCCCCCGGATGCCGCCTACGCCGCCTACATTAACCCCATGACCTGAGCAGGAATCGGTGGGTCATTACAGACCGACCATCCGGACGCGGTGGCCTCACTGCTTGAGGAAACGTTCACGGTCAACCACCTGGACCTGACGCCGCGGCTGATCGGCAGCCTGGCGACGACGAACCTGATTGAGAATCCGAATGGCGCGGTGCGCCGCGTCAGCGGCCGGGTCGACCGCTATCGCGATGTCGACAGGCGATGCGATGGGCGGCCACTGGCTTCCTGGAAGCTGAGAAGCGATTCCCTAAGCTCGGCGGTGCCGACGGACCTCTGGATGTTCGCCGTTGCCTTGCATCGTCCGACCGATAAACGCGTTGACCATGACTTGACCTGATTAGTTACTTGAATCCGAGACCCTTAACACACGGGTATGATGAGGCTTCCTGATTAGTTACTTTACTCCGAGACGATCAACACACGGCGAGGATGAGGTTTTGTCGTAACGGCGGCCCGAAGCAGGCGCGGCGCCATCGCCGGCAAATCGAAACGGCGGTTGAAACGGTAGGCGAATTGAGCGAGATAGCGATGGGCATATTTGGCGTGATCGATAGCGTGGTACGTGCCCTTGAGGGCCGTTTTCAGGTTGCCGAGCCTCGTGTTGACCCAGCGGAACTCGGGGGCGCTGCGGGGCCTGACGGCCACCGCCCGTGACATCGCGCTCATGACTGGCAGCCTTTTGCGTCACGCCGTCGAAACACCACAGGCCATCCGAAACGACGCACGCGGTGGGCATCAGGCTGCTGGCTGTCCAGACCTCAAGGGCCGCTTTGGCAAAGCCCGGCACGGGCGAGACCCCATGAACAGAGGGCGGCCATCGTCAGAGGTCTGCACGGCCGCTACAAACGGCGTCTTGCCGGGCGCGCCACGCCCACAACCTTACCGCTGGAGCGTTCCCCGCCCAGATACGCGTCGTCGACCTCGACCCGTTCGTCGAGCCGGCGTCGCTCTTCGCGCAGCCACATGGTCTCCAGCAACTTGTGCTTGATGAGCCAGACCGTCTTGTAGCTCACGCCCAACTGGCGTTTGAGCTCCAGTCCGCTGATGGCGTTCTTGCTCTGCGTCACCAGGTAGATCGCCAGAAACCAGGTCGTCAGCGGCAATTTCGTCTTCTCGAATATCGTTCCGACGATCAACGAGCATTAGTACCGGCAGGACTGGCTCAGGCATTCCTACAGTCGCCGGCCGTTGTAGGCGCTGGCGTAGCGCGTTCCCTTGCATCGAGGGCACACACCCAGCCATCGGGCCAGCGAGACCCGACCAGCCCGGCCTCGCATTGCGCTTCGTTGCCGTACTGCTCCTGAAATTCTTTCATCGACAGACCGGCCTGAGAACGATACTTGATTTCATGCCTGCTTCGGAGTCAAGTAACTAATCAGGTGACTTGAAGTCCGCCTAACCTACGAAACTCTGCCGTCCCAACCTTCAACTACGAATGGGACGCCGCCCCTGGTTGAGCCACAAGCTGTAGGTGGGAATGAAATGCATGTGCCACGTTGCCACTTCTCGTCCTCATTGTGCCTCCGGATTTCCAGATATCGGCGCAGCGATTAAGCTGGGCCGTCCGGCTGCCCGGGTCCTTCCCTTCGCTTCCTGCTCGTAGAACAGCGTGATGTCGACCACGTCTTGCGGCACGTCGGTGGCCTGTGTGCCGACAGTGACAGCACGCCCGAGGGCTGGGCCGCGACTTTTGCCTGTACCGCAGGGATCACGGCAGCCAGGGCGAGTAAGGCAGCGGAGTTTTTCATCGTATGAGCTCCTGTTCTGTGCGCGGCTGGCGGCCCGTGCCGCATCGTGCCGCGTGTTTTGTCGAGGCGATCGATGGAACCGGGGAGCTCCATCGATCGCGTGACGAGGAAGCCGCAACCTCCTCACTTCATCAGCTTCTCGGTGATGAACTTCCATTCGGCGCACGTGACTGGCGTGATCGAGAGCCGGTTGCCCTTGGCGAGCACGCGCATCTCGGCGAGCTCATTGTGCTTGTGCAGCGCGGCCAGCGGTACCAGTGCGGTCTTCTTCACGAAGCGCAAGTCGACTAAATTCCAGCGCGGCTCCTCCCGTTTCGACTTCGGGTCGTGATAGGGGCTGGCCGGATCGAACTGGGTCGGATCGGGATAGGGCGTCGACGAGACTTCAGCCAGGCCCGCGATGCCGGGTTCGGGGCAACTCGAGTGATAGAACAGCACGCCGTCGTCGATGCGCATGGTGTTGCGCATGAAATTGCGTGCTTGATAATTGCGCACGCCCGTCCAGGGCAGGGTGCGTTGCGGCGCGGTGGCGAGATCGTCGATGCTCGCCTCGTCCGGTTCGGATTTCATCAGCCAGAATTGCATGAGGGGGGGGCCGCTGAAAGAACGGGCAGGGAGAACGCGCGCTGCGGGAGCAGCGGCCGTCGCAACGACGCTTGCCGGGGAGACGGGAAGACGATCGGCTCGCGTGCCCCGGATCGGGCGATCACGAGGCACGCGAGCCGCTTGAAGCACAAATGAAAACGGCATCGGAGCATAGAGGGATACGAAGTGACCCTCATGTTTTCGATTTCAGGCGATACGGCCGGACTGCGGGCGAGCGCTACCCTGCGGTTGAGCACACGCCCCGCACGCATCGGCGCTTCGGTCGACTGGGAGCCGATCTCGCAAGCCCACAGACACGGACCCGTGAGTTCCTGAGTCTAGGACATCAGGGTCTCTGCCAGCGAACGCCGGTGGTAGCTGCTCTCTTGCTTCCATTTGCGCCTGCTACTCTTCGCGATAGCAACGATGGCCTCATTGCGCCGCGCCGGACGTGCTCTCAGGCCAAGGTTTGAGCCCTCGCGGGGCGGAATCGACGGGGCAGCCGCGCGCGGCAATTTTCGCGTGGCACGGGCTTGGTGTCGTAGGCACCGTCGACACTCATGGTGTCGATCGGCACGTCAGGGGGAATCGGGTCGAGCAAAGCGGGCAGCACTTCACCATCTCCCTCGTCCTGAGGCGTCATCAGCGCGGCGCAGATTTGGCCGGTGTTCGGGTCCATCGCCAGATGGACCTTGCGCCAGGTGCGGCACTTGGACTAGCCGTGCTGGCGGACTTTCCACTCGTCTTCGGCATAGACTTTCAGTCCGGTACTGTCAACGACAAGGTGCAGCGGCTCGCTGGTGTGCAGTGCTGGCAGCGGCGAGCTTCAGTGTCTGCGCGCGGCGGCTCAGGGTCGTGTAGTTGGGCACTGGCAAGCCCGGGAAGGCAAGCTTGCTCAGGCTGAGCGAGCAGCCTTGGAGTGCGCGCAGTGGGAGTTGCAAGACTTGCTTGAGGCCGAGCAACATCTGTATGGAGCCACCGGGTAGACGCAGGAGCCGGCCACGGGCGGGCGCACGTCCAGTTCGCGCCGCGCTGAGAACAGGCTTGGGTTGATCCACACCGTCACGCCTCCTCGAGCAATGAGGCCCGCGTTGTACTGCGCTCAGTTCTTGAGAGGTTATTGGGCTTTGGAACGCGATGGCTTGCTGGTGTATCCTTGCCAATTCTATCGGCAAAAACCGAGAGTCTACGCTGGAAATCGAACTGATAACAGATCCCCAGAGCCGCGCGCGGACGCTGTTGCGCGTAAACGTCAGCACGTCGCGTGCCGGACTTATGCAACAACGCCTCTCGTTGAATAGGTCCCCGCCTTGGCCGCTAGGCTGGCATCCTGAACCTGAGGTTCAGAATTGGTCTCAGTTAGCAGCACTTCGGATACATCAGACAGAGTGACGCGCGCCCGTGGTAAAAATTTCCGCAACCGCGCACATGGCATTGGTTCAAGGAATATATCACCTTGGCGAACCAGGCAGGGAAGCTGAGAAAACCTTGTGAATCCGATCTTGTCAAACGGATTAGCATGAACCGCTTACCTCGGTGCAGCCGCTTACCTCGGTGCAGCCGCTTACCTCGGTGCAGCCG
>JAYFRX010000267.1:0-4205 GCA_040946945.1 Burkholderia sp.
CCGCGGCAAGACGCCGTTTGTAGCGGCCGTGCAGACCTCTGACGATGGCCGCCCTCTGTTCATGCGGCTCTCGCCCGTGCTGGGCTTTACCAAAGCGGCCCTTGAGGTCTGGGCGGCCAGCAGCCTGAGCCCACCGCGTGCGTCGTTTCCGATGGCCTGTGGTGTTTCGATGGCGTGACGCAAAAGGCTGCCAGTCATGAGCGGCATGTCACGGGCGGTGACCGTCAGGCCGCGCAGCGCCCCGAGTTCCGCTGGGTCAACACGATGCTCGCCAACCTGAAAACGGCCCTCAAGGGCACGTACCACGCTATCGCTATCGATCACGCCCAATATACCCATCGCTATCTCGCTGAATTCGCCTACCGTTTCAACCGCCGTTTCGATTTGCCCGCGATGGTGCCGCGCCTGCTTCGGGCCGCCGTTACGACAAAACCTCATCCTCGCCGTGTGTTGATCGTCTCGGAGTAAAGTAACTAATCAAGACTATTTTTGGGACACCGCCTCGCAAAGCCTTTGAGCTTGTCAGCCCAATCGGGTTCGACGATCGCCATGCGGCCATCATGGCAGCTTGACGCGAGGTGTGCGCACTTCGGAGGTAGCAGTCGTGCTGGAAGACGTTCAGGGGCGATAGCGCTTGACGACGGTGTCGTGCACACGATGGTCGCCAACAATCTCCGGATGCGGGAAGCGGCTGCCGGCAACGAAATTCGATGTTGATCATGAATCGTTTGGCAGTTGCATCGAAGTCGACGCCATTCACAAACCATGGATTGCTGATACCCAAGGCCGATTTGAACAGTTGGCTATGCATGACCCTCTTCGTTCCCGTGCAAATCGGGCAACGTAGCACCTACTCGGAATTCAACAGAGGCTGAAACGCTCGCCGACCTCCTGCGGGACTAGCAGCACACCGCCGGTCAGCGCGAACAGCGCCCGGTCCAGGCTGCTCGCGTCGGTGCCGGGTGCCCGAAGCCGGCGGCACGCCTCGATGCGAGAACGCAGACAACGCGCCAGCAGCCAGGCCAGCGCGAGAGTGCCGGCCAGCCGTTTCGACAGCGGCGGATCCGGCATGGTGCCGCCCGCGCTCAGCTCCCGTCGTCGGCCTTGGCTTCGACTGCGGTCAGCGGTGGCCGTATCGGCGGCGGGCTTGGCCACCTTCGCGCGCCGCTCCAGCAAGGCCGCGAAGAAGCCGTCGGTGGCATGGCGATGCGGCCAGAGCGACAGGTAGTCACCGGTATCAAGCGCGATGCGCTGCTCGGCCAGCACCTTGTTGGCCGGCACCAGCACGAAGTCGGGATGCGCGGCGAGGAACTGCACGACGATCGCCTCGTTTTCTGCCTCCAGCACGCTGCAGGTCGCATAGACCAAACGGCCGCCCGGCTTCACCAGGCGCGCGGCGCTGGCGAGAATCGAGCCCTGCTTGGGCGTCAGCTCCTCGATCGAGTCGCGCGTCTGGCGCCACTTGAGGTCGGGATTGCGGCGTAGCGTGCCCAGGCCGCTGCAGGGCGCGTCGACCAGCACGCGGTCGACCTTGCTGGCCAGCCGCTTGATCTTAGCGTCGTGCTCGCTGTCGATCAGCACCGGGTTGACGTTAGACAGGCCGCTGCGCGCCAGACGCGGCTTGAGCTTGGCCAGGCGCTTCTCGGACACGTCGAAGGCATAGAGGCGCCCGGTCGAGCGCATCGCCGCGCCCAGCGCCAGGGCCTTGCCGCCCGCGCCGGCGCAGAAGTCGACCACCATCTCGCCGCGACGCGGCGCAATCAGCGAGCACAGCAGCTGGCTGCCCTCGTCCTGAACCTCGATCAGGCCGTCCTGGAAGATCGACAGCTTAGTCAGGGCCGGCTTGCCGATCACGCGCACGCCGTTCGGCGCAAACGGGGTCACGCCGGCCTCGATGCCGGAAGCCTTGAGCGCGTCGAGCACCTGGTTGCGGGTGGCCTTCTGCACGTTTACGCGCAGGTCCAGCGGTGCCGGGTAGTTGACGGCGGCTGCGAACTGCGCGAGCCCGTCGGCATCGAAGCGTTGCGACAGCGCCTGGTGGATCCAGTCCGGCAGGTTGGTGCGCACGCGCAGGGGCAGGCCGGCAGGGTCGATCTTGGCAACGTGGTCGAGCCAGGACCATTCGGCTTCCGACACGTAGGGCTTGAGCGCCGAACGGCCCGCGGTCTGCATCAGGCCAAGCAGGGTCAGGCGGCGCGCCAGCGTGCCTGTGCCGCTCTCGGTCAGGTGCGCGTATTCCATCTTTCGGCGCAGCACCGCGAACACCGCCTCGGCGATCACGCCGCGCTCGGCATGGCCGAGCTTGGGATGCGCGCGGAAGAACCGGCTCGTGGTCGCGTCGGCCGGGCCCACGAATTTCAGCACGTCGCCGAGCAGCGTCTCGGTCTGGCCAATCAGAAAACCATGCAGCTTCATACACCCTCACCCTGTTTGTTGTTGTCATCCGCGACCAGCCAGCGGCAGGTGCCGGCAGCCAGCACCGCGCGGCCCGCCTTGAGCCGCAATTGCCCCTCGACGAACCAGCGCACCGCGCGCGGATAAAGCACATGCTCGGCCTCGAGCACCCGCGCAGCCAGCGACTCCGGCGTATCGCCGTCGCGAACCGGCACCGCGGCCTGCGCGACGATCGCGCCGCTGTCGAGCTCCGGAATCACGAAATGCACGGTGGCGCCGTGCAGGGCCACGCCGGCGGTCAGCGCCGCCTCGTGCGTGCGCATCCCCTTGAAGCTGGGCAGCAGCGAGGGATGGACGTTCAGCATCCGGCCCTCGAAACGCGACACGAAGCCGGGCGTGAGGATCCGCATGAAGCCGGCCAACACCACCAGGTCGGGCGCAAAATGCTCGATTTCAGCGGCCAGCGCCGCGTCGAGGGCCTCGCGACCGTCGTGCGCGCGATGATCGACGATGGCGGTCGCGATCCCGCGTGCGGCCGCAAACGACAAACCGGCCGCATCGGGCCGGTTCGCGATCACGGCGGCCACGCGGGCGGGCCAGCCGTCGCGCGTGCAAGCGTCGACGATGGCCTCCATGTTGCTGCCGCGGCCTGAAATCAGGATGACAAGATTTTTCATCCGTTAATTGTAGCATTCGGGACCACCGTTTCGCCAGGGCTTCCGCATGAAGAGGTCGGTGTGGCAAGGGTGAGCGGGCGGAAGTGAGTCGTTGTAAACATCGTCGCGTTGGGGGTTTACTCTCGATTTTTGGCGAAACGAGAGATGCCTTCGATCATCGATGCGTTCGTCGAGTTGCGGGATCCGCGGTGCCGTTAACCGCTGGACGAGATTGTGCTAACGGCGCCGTGCGCCACTCCGGTGCGGAGTGGAAGTCTGGGAGACGATGGCGCTTGTGGGGGCGAACCTAACTAGGGTGGCTGCGCAAGCAGCTGGCTTACGCGAACGGAGTTCCATGCGAAGACACGTTCAGGCAGGTGTTCAGCGGATTGAGCCGGGTTGCCTTCGAGCGCTGCTTCATCGGATGGGCGGGGGCACCTGTGTCCGAGCCTCGCGGGCCTGCACGTCGCGATTGACGGCAAGACGGTGCGAGGCAAACGCGGGCCGTAGCAGGCATCCGCTGCATCTGGTCTCGGCGTGGCGTTCTGATAAAAGCTCCTGATTAGTTACTTGACTCCGAGACCCTAAAAAAAACGGATCGGATGAGGTTTTGTCGTAACGGCGGCCGGAAGCAGGCGCGGCGCCATCGCCGGCAAATCGAAACGGCGGTTGAAACGGTAGGCGAATTCAGCGAGATAGCGATGGGCATATTTGGCGTGATCGATAGCGTGGTACGTGCCCTTGAGGGCTGTTTTCAGGTTGCCGAGCATCGTGTTTACCCAACGGAACTCGGGCGCTGCGCGGCCTGACGGCCACCGCCCGTGACATGGCGCTCATGACTGGCAGCCTTTTGCGTCACGCCGTCGAAACACCACAGGCCATCGGAAAAAACGCACGCGGTGGGCATCAGGCTGCTAGCCGCCCAGACCTCAAGGGCCGCTTTGGTAAAGCCCGGCACGGGCGAGAGCCGCATGAACAGAGGACGGCCATCGTCAGAGGTCTGCACGGCCGCTACAAACGGCGTCTTCCCGCGGGCGCGCCACGCCCAGCCTTACCGCCGGAGCGTTCCCCGCCCAGATACGCGTCGTCGACCTCGACCCGTTCGTCGAGCCGGCGTCGCTCTTCGCGCAGCCACATGGTCTCCAGCAACTTGTG
>JAYFRX010000268.1:0-4202 GCA_040946945.1 Burkholderia sp.
GGTCTTCAACCATGCCGCCTGGGCCTTCAGCCGAGCGAGGCCGTCGTCGGCCGGCAGCTTGTACGCGGCACGCATGACCGAGGCGACCTGCTGTCGGGTCTGCTTCGGCAGCCGTTCGGTCACGTTGTGAATCTTGTGAGTCCGGCACCGCCTGGACGGGCGGTGTCCCAAAAATAGTCCTGATTAGTTACTTGACTCCGAGACGATCAACACACGGCGAGGATGAGGTTTTGTCGTAACGGCGGCCCGAAGCAGGAGCGGCGCCATCGCCGGCAAATCGCAACGGCGGTTGAAACGGTAGGCGAATTCAGCGAGATAGCGATGGGCATATTTGGCGTGATCGATAGCGTGGTACGTGCCCTTGAGGGCCGTTTTCAGGTTGCCGAGCATCGTGTTGACCCAGCCGAACTCAGGGGGCGCTGCGCCGCGGCCTGACGGCCACCGCCCGTGACATGGCGCTCATGACTGGCAGCCTTTTGCGTCACGCCGTCGAAACACCACAGGCCATCGGAAACGACGCACGCGGTGGGCATCAGGCTGCTGGCCGCCCAGACCTCAAGGGCCGCTTTGGTAAAGCCCGGCACGGGCGAGAGCCGCATGAACAGAGGGCGGCCCATCGTCAGAGGTCTGCACGGCCGCTACAAACGGCGTCTTGCCGGGCGCGCCACGCCCACAGACTTACCCCCGGAGCGTTCCCCGCCCAGATACGCGTCGTCGACCTCGACCCGTTCGTCGAGCCGGCGTCGCTCTTCGCGCAGCTACATGGTCTCCAGCAACTTGTGCTTGATGAGCTAGACCGTCTTGTAGCTCACGCCCAGCTGGCGTTTGAGCTCCAGTCCGCTGATGGCGTTCTTGCTCTGCGTCACCAGGTAGATCGCCAGAAACCAGGTCGTCAGCGGCAATTTCGTCTTCTCGAATATCGTTCCGACGATCGACGAGCATTGGTACCGGCAGGACTGGCTCAGGCATTCCCACAGTGTCGCTGGCCGTTGTAGGCGCTGGCGTAGCGCGTGCCCTTGCATCAAGGGCACACCCAGCTATCGGGCCAGCGAGACCGGACCAGCGCGGCCTCGTATTGCGCTTCGTTGCCGTACTGCTCCTGAAATTCTTTCATCGACAGACGGGCCTGAAACTGGATTCTGTTCATGGGCATGGCGCACGCTCTGTAAGCATCTGGAGAACGATACTTGATTTCATGACTGCTTCGGAGTCAAGTAACTAATCAGGTTACATTTTTACCCACACGATTCCGCGAAGACCCGAACAACCTTTAGGCAATGTCGTTTCGCGTTGTCAATCGGTCGATCGGCGGCAGGCTGTCGCGATTCGGACAGGTCTTGCCGCGGATTGGACGCGGAGAAAGATGACGAGGGTATCTGGCCCTAATACACCGCTTGGCAGGCGAAGCCTGATACGCAGCGACTGCCGGTGCCCGAGTTTCGATGGCAGCCCGGCTCAGCCCTCGATGCGCGCCACGCGCAGGATCGTCTCGACCTGCCGCGCCAGCGCCTCGGGCACGGCCACCTTGCCGGCCAGCGCCGCGCGGGTCCAGGCGGCCGTGGTTGCCGCGTCCTTCGACTCGGGCAGTTCCACCGGCGGCGCGTCGGGCGAGGAACGCTTGGGCGCGATCAGCGTCTCGCAAAGCCCATCGTGCAGCCAGTCGACCTGCACCTGCCGGTGCGGGTCTGCCACCGCCTCGCCCTCGGTGCCGCACGCAAGCAGCGCGCCGCCGGCTGCCGCGTCGGGATTCTCGCGGAACAGCTGCGCGAGGCTGTCGCGGTAGGACGGGTGCGTGTAGTTGACGAGCCGCAGCCCGAGCGGCGCGAACGGCTGCAGCAGCTTGACCAGCGTATGCGTGGAGTTGCGCACCCCGAGCACGCGGCGCAGTGCGAGCAGCCGCGCGAGCTTGGGTGCCAGCGCCTCGAGCGGCATGAAGGCGACCCGGCACGCTGCCAGGTCGCACTCGGCATCGGCATGCGACGCCGCCGCCGGCATTGCCAATTCGGCGAAGATATCGGCGCTTGTCACGCGCCCCGGGTCGACGCTGACGCCATGCACCAGAACCGGCACGCCCTCGCGCGCCAGCAGCAGGGCCAACAGCGGCACCAGGTTGGGCTGCTTGCGCGCGCCGTTGTAGCTCGGAATCGAGACTGGCCGATAATAGGTACCCGGCGCGCTCACAATCGGCGCGAACGAGGCCTGTGCGGCCGCCAGCATCGCGGCCAGCTCCTCGGCCGTCTCATCCTTGAGCCGGTAGGCGATCAGCACCGCGCCCAGTTCGACATCCGATACGCGGCTGTCGAGCATGGCCTGATAGAGCGCGAAGGTGTCCTCGGGGGACAGCGCGCGGGCACCGCGCGAGCCGCGGCCGATCTCCTTGATGAAGCGGGCGCAGGGAAATGGTTCGAGCGGGGCGGATTGGGGGCGGACGTCGGTCATCGAGGCGTGGGGACTTGGGGCTCGGGCCTCGCCTTGACGCGCCGTCGCCCGAATCTGCTGGAAGCCTACTGGCTACCGCATTTGCGGGGTTCTGGCAAGTACGGGGCCGGGCTGCGCCAGGGCTTATGCATTGTACCGGATCAGGTTGATTAGACACGATTTTGCGATCAGGCGGCAGGTGGCAAGAGCGGTGCCTGACGGGCTTCGAGGGGGGTCTTGAAGACCAGTTTTTCGAGACGCCATTCGCGATTGTATCGGTCCTTGAACGCGACGGCGGCAGCACGAACTTCTTCAACGTTGTTGAACAGCCGTCCGTGGATGGCTTGCTCCTTCATGGTCCGATTGAAACGCTCGGCGACGCCGTTGGTCTGTGGCTCAACGACGAAGGCGTAGCTCGGCGTAATCCCTGCGGCGGCTCCGGTTTTTCTAGACACAGGTTTGGGGTAAAACGCATCCAAACTGGAGTCTGAGATGTTGAAAAAGGTAGACGTGCAGGAAGTTGCGCTGGCGGCGACGGAGGGCGCGTGTAGCGCGGCCGTAGACGCCGCCAGCGCCGCCGAATTCAAGCGCTGGTCCGTCGGGCGCAAACGCGCTGTCGGCCGGCGCTTGCTGCGCGGCGAATCGATTGACGATTGACGCGGTGTCTCGCGACGTTGGCGTCACGATCGCCAAGCTCGAACAATGGCGCGAACTCGCCCTGGCAGGCATCGAAGCCGGTTTGAAGTCGCGCCAGACCGATCCGTTGGAAGTCAAGCTCAAGGAAGCCGTGCATCGCGTCGGCGAACTGACCATGGAGGTCGAAATGCTACGCATGGAGCGCGAGCGGCAGGAACGCCGCCCTTTGATCGTCCGGAACTCGTCGACATGAGCCACACGATCTCCGCGACAGGCAAACCCTTCGGATTGCAACAGGTATGCCAGGCGCTCGACTTTCCGCGCTCCGCGATCTATGCCGAGCGCGCCAGGACGTTCAACAAGGTCACCCCACTTGCCCCTGTCCGACGTGGCCCAAAGCCCAAGGTGCCCGATCACAAGCGGCTCGCAGCTGTTCGCGCCGATCTAACTCGCACGCCGTTCGTCGGCGAAGGGGTGCCCAAGGTCTGGGCACGCTTGCGCATTCAGGACGACATCCGCGTGTCCCGAGCCCGTGTTTCGCCGCTGATGCGCGAACACGGCCTGCTTTCGCCCCATCGGCAACCGCAGAAACCGCCCAATGCTCACGATGGTCGAATGACGACTGATCGGCCTAACGAGATGTGGGGCGCCGATGGCGCCAAGGTTCAAACCGTCGATGAGGGCCTGGTCTGGATCTTCGCTGCGGTTGATCATTGCGACGCGGCGTGTGTTGGCATCCACGTCACCAAAGTGGACGACGGCGGTGTCCCAAAAATAGTCCTGGTTAGTTACTTGACTCCGAAACAGCCATGCAATCAAGTATTGTTCTCCAGATGCTTACGGAGCGTGCGCCATGCCCATGAACAGAATCCAGTTTCAGGCCGGTCTGTCGATGAAAGAATTTCAGGAGCAGTACGGCAACGAAGCCCAATGCGAGGCCGCGCTGGTCGAGTCTCGCTGGCCCGATGGCTGGGTGTGCCCTCGATGCAAGGGCACGCGCTACGCCAGCGCCTACAAAGGACGGCGACTGTGAGAATGCCTGAGCCAGTCCTGCCGGTACCAATGCTCGTCGATCGTCGGAACGATATTCGAGAAGACGAAATTGCCGCTGACGACCTGGTTTCTGGCGATCTACCTGGTGACGCAGA
>JAYFRX010000269.1:0-4177 GCA_040946945.1 Burkholderia sp.
AGGTCCTCCCCGATGCGCGCGATGTATTCGACTCTAGCATCTTCGGCTTTCCGCGCGCCTACATCACTGCGAGCGATCGCTTCTGCATACTGACGGTTTTAGTCGCCGCGCAGCGGCTTACCTTGATGCGCCAGACCGTCTTGTAGCTGACGCCCAGCTGCCGTTTGAGCTCCAGTCCGCTGATGGCGTTCTTGCTCTGCGTCACCAGGTAGATCGCCAGAAACCAGGTCGTCAGCGGCAATTTCGTCTTCTCGAATATCGTTCCGATGATCAACGAGCATTAGTACCGGCAGGACTGGCTCAGGCATTCCCACAGTCGCCGGCCGTTGTAGGCGCTGGCGCAGCGCGCGCCCTTGCATCGAGGGCACACCCAGCCATCGGGCCAGCGAGACTCGACCAGCGCGGCCTCGCATTGGGCTTCGTTGCCGTACTGCTCCTGAAATTATTTCATCGACAGACCGGCCTGAAACTGGATTCTGTTCATGGGCATGGCGCACGCTCCGTAAGCATCTGGCGAACGATACTTCGTTTCATGCCTGCTTCAGAGTCAAGTAACTAATCAGGTGACCTCTTCATGCGGAAGCCCTACCCTGCGTCCCCGCGCGCAACCGCCGCGCCGATTTCCGCTATACTTCGCATGGCTCGTCGCCGCCCCATGGCGCGACGACACCCGAAGGACGCGCCGATTTGCTGACTCGATTGCGGGCGCGTGAACCCACCGGAACACCGGCGGGTTCACTATAAATGCGGCTAAAGAGGTCGTCAGCCGCGCAACTTCGACTCCGCGCATCGCTGACACCGTTTAGCCGCCCAGTCAACAAGGCGGAACGAATGGAATCGATCGGCATCGTCGCTCCTCAGACCATGCATTTCGCCGAACCGCTGCGGCTGCAAAGCGGCAGCGTGCTCGGCAACTACCAGCTCGTCGTCGAGACCTACGGCGAGCTGAACGCCGCGCGCGCGAACGCGGTGCTGGTTTGTCACGCACTCAACGCCTCGCATCACGTGGCCGGCGTCTACGTGGACGACCGGCGCAGCACCGGCTGGTGGGACAACATGGTGGGCCCGGGCAAGCCGCTCGACACCAACCGCTTTTTCGTGATCGGCGTGAACAATCTGGGCTCCTGCTTCGGCTCGACCGGCCCGATGAGCCTGGACCCGGCCACCGGCACGCCCTATGGTGCGCGCTTCCCGGTGGTGACGGTGGAGGACTGGGTCAACGCGCAGGCGCGCGTGGCCGACGCGTTCGGCATCGAGCGTTTCGCCGCGGTGATGGGCGGCAGCCTGGGCGGCATGCAGGCGCTGGCCTGGAGCCTGATGTACCCAGAGCGGGTGACGCACTGCATGGTGATCGCCTCCACGCCCAAGCTCTCGGCGCAGAACATCGCCTTCAACGAGGTGGCGCGATCGGCGATCCTGTCCGACCCCGACTTCCACGGCGGCAACTACTACGCGCACCAGGTGATCCCGCGCCGCGGCCTGCGCGTGGCGCGCATGATCGGCCACATCACCTACTTGTCGGACGACGACATGGCCGAGAAATTCGGCCGGGCGCTGCGCCGCGCCGACGGCGCGCTCGATGCCTACAACTTCAATTTCGACGTCGAGTTCGAGGTGGAGTCCTACCTGCGCTACCAGGGCGACACGTTCGCCGAGTACTTCGACGCCAACACCTACCTGCTGATCACGCGCGCGCTCGACTACTTCGACCCGGCCAAGGTCTACGACGGCAACCTCACCGCCGCGCTGGCGAAGACCAAGGCTAAGTACCTGGTGGCCAGCTTCATGACCGACTGGCGCTTCGCGCCGGCGCGCTCGCGCGAGATGGTCAAAGCCCTGCTCAACAACCGCCGCCAGGTCAGCTACGCCGAGATCGACGCGCCGCACGGCCACGACGCATTCCTGCTCGACGACGCGCGCTACCACAACGTGGTGCGCGCCTATTACCAACGTATCGCCGTGGAGGTGGGAGCATGAACCAGCAGGCCCTGACGATGCTGTCCGCGCGGCCGGACTTCCGCGCCATTGCGCGCTGGGTCGAGCCACACTCGACCGTGCTCGACCTCGGCTGCGCCGATGGCTCGCTGCTCGCGCTGCTGGCCGAGGAGCTCGAGGTGGCCGGCTACGGCATCGAGATCAACGACGCGGGCGTGCTCGGCTGCGTGAAGAACGGCGTCAGCGTGATCCAGCAGAACCTCGAGGACGGGCTGCGCCTGTTCGATGATCAGAGCTTCGATTTCGCGATCCTCTCGCAGACCCTGCAGACCATCCACCAGACTGTGGCGATCCTGAGCGAGACGGTGCGCGTGGGCCGCGAGTGCATCGTCTCGTTCCCGAACTTCGGCTACTGGGCGCATCGTTTGTCGGTGCTGCGCGGGCGCATGCCGGTGTCGAAATCACTGCCCTACCAATGGCACAACACGCCGAATGTGCGGGTGCTGACCATCAAGGATTTCGAGGCGCTAGCGCCCGAGGTCGGCATCGAGACCCTCGACCGGGCCGTGCTGCACGGCGGCCAGCCAGTCCGTTGGGGCGAGAACTGGCGTGGTAGTCTTGCCGTCTATCGCGTCAAGCGAAGCCATCCCTGACGACCCTTCATGACCTCTCCCGAGCAGCACGACGGACCTGCGCTCGCCGCGCACGACGAACATCCCGTCTGGAGAGCCTTCCTGAACACGCGCATGCTGATCTGCGTGTTCCTCGGCTTCACCTCGGGATTGCCGCTGTTCATGCTGATCTACCTAGTGCAGGCCTGGCTGCGTTCGGAAGGGGTCAACCTCAAGGAAATAGGCCTGTTCGCGCTGATCCAGTTTCCCTATACGGGGAAATTCCTCTGGGCGCCGCTGATGGACCGCTGCGTGCCGCGCTTTCTGGGCTGGTACCCGGGGGGGGCCGCCGGCGCGGCTGGATGTTCGTCACCCAGCTGCTGGTGGCCGCGGCGATCGCCACCCTGGGCTTCGTTTCGCCGCGCGACTCGATCTGGACCGTGGCCGCGCTGACCACCCTGGCGGCGCTGTTCGGCGCGAGCTCCAACATCGCGATCGACGCCTATCGGCGCGAGCTGCTGCGCGACACCGAGCAGGGGCTCGGCAACGCGGTGCACGTGAACGCCTACAAGATCGCCGCGCTGGTGCCTGGCTCGCTGTCGCTGGTCCTTTCCGACCACCTGCCCTGGACCCACGTGTTCATGGTGACGGCCGCCTTCATGCTGCCGGGCATCGCGATGACGCTGCTGATGCGCGAGCCGGCGATGCACGGCGCGCCACCCAGGAACCTGCGCGACGTGGTGATCCTGCCGTTCCGCGAATTCCTCGCGCGCGGCCGGCTGGCGCAACGCGCTACTGGTGCTCGGCTTCATCTTCGTTTACAAGCTCGGCGACGTGATGGCCACTGCGCTGTCCACCTCCGTCTTCCTCGACATCGGCTTCAACAAGACCCAGATCGGCGTGCTGGCCAAGCCTACCGCGTTCTGGGCCAGCCTCACCGGCGGCATCTGGCTGGTCAAGATCGGCATCGCGCGCGGCCTGTGGATCCTTCGGCCTGGTGCAGATCGCCTCGACGATAGGCTTCGCCTGGCTGGCCGAGGCCGGCCCCGACCCGGTGCTGATGGCTGGCGTTTACGGCTTCGAGACCCTTCTCCACCGGCCTCACGCTGGTGGCCTTCACGGCCTGTGTCGCCAGCACCACCGACCCGCGCTACACCGCCACCCAGTTCGCGCTGTTCACCAGTCTGGCCTCGGTGCCGCGCACGCTGGCCTCGGCCTCGAGCGGCTTCATCGTGGCGAGGATCGGCTGGTTCGACTACTTCCTGGTCTGCGCCGCGCTCGGCATCCGGGGCATGCTGCTGCTGTTCAAAGTCGCGCCCTGGGGCAGCGGCCGCGTGCAGGACGAGGCCGCCCGTGCCGGCTGAATTCGCGAAAGCCCTCGGCGACGCCGCGGGCCTGTTGCTGGTGTACCGGATCGGGTTGTTTAGACACGATTTTGCGATCAGGCGGCAAGTGGCAAGAGCGCTGCCTGACGGGCTTCGAGAGGTGTCTTGAAGTCCAGTTTTTCAAGGTAAGCCGCTGCGCGGCGACTAAAACCGTCGGTATGCAGAAGCGATCGCTCGCAGTGATGTAGGCGCGCAGAAAGCCGAAGATGCTAGAGTCGAATACATCGCGCGCATCGGGGAGGACCT
>JAYFRX010000270.1:0-4175 GCA_040946945.1 Burkholderia sp.
AGGTCCTCCCCGATGCGCGCGATGTATTCGACTCTAGCATCTTCGGCTTTCTGCGCGCCTACATCACTGCGAGCGATCGCTTCTGCATACCGACGGTTTTAGTCGCCGCGCAGCGGCTTACCTTGTTGAGCGCCCTGGCGCGCTCGGCATAGATCGTGAAGCGCGGAAAGTTGAGCACCTGGCATACCCCCGTTGCAATCCGAAGGGTTTGCCTGTCGCGGAGATCGTGTGGCTCATGTCGACGAGCTCCGGACCATCAAAGGGCGGTGCTCCTGCCGCTCGCGCTCCATGCGCAGCATTTCGACCTCCATGGTCAGTTCGCCGACGCGATGCACGGCTTCCTTGAGCTTGACTTCCAACGGATCGGTCTGGCGCGACTTCAGACCGGCTTCGATGCCTGCCAGGGCGAGTTCGCGCCATTGTTCGAGCCCGGCGATCGTGACGCCAACTTCGCGAGACACCGCGTCAATCGATTCGCCGCACAGCAAGCGCAGGACGACAGCGCGTTTGCGCCCGACGGACCAGCGCTTGAATTTTGGCGGCGCAGGCGGCGTCTACGGCCGCGCCCTCCGTCGCCGCCAGCGCAACTTCCTGCACGTCTACCTTCTTCAACATCTCAGACTCGAATTTGGATGCGTTTTACCCCAAATCTGTGTCTAGAAAAGCCGGAGCCGCCGCACCGGCGGCAGCAACCTTTCAACCACCTTGTCCTTGAATGGCCGGTCCGTACTTTGCCATTTCTCGCCCTCATTGCGCCCCCGGATTTCCAGATCCTATTCGGGCGACAACTATCCTGACGCAGGGGGATCCTTCGAGGTGGTCGGTTCGCGCCCCTACCGGCTCGAGGCGCCCGGCTACCTGTTCTCCAGCGTGGTGGGCCTGAGCCAGGCGGGGTGACCACCTAGCCGTTTGTGGTGTTCCTGCTGAAAGCCCACTTCGCGGACGAGAGCGCCTTTTTCGTCGGCACGCTCGACAATCCCCATGCCGAAGGCATCCTGTACCATCACCATCACCATCACCATCACCATCACCATCACCATCACCATCACCATCACCATCACCATCACCATCACCATCACCATCACCATCACCATCACTATCACTATCTCGGCACCTCGGCCGGCCGGCACCAGGTCCCGCAATACCTGCGTCGATGAAATCCGGCTTCGTGTTTTCGCCCGATTTCGAGGCCAGGCTGCCCGAGGCCGCGCTGGCCGCCTTCCATCGCCATCTTGATTTTGACCAGGGCCCGCTGGCATTCGATGCCGCGGATTGCGAGCGTTTCCTGTTTGGCGATGGCTGAGCCGCGACAGGCTACAGCCAAAAAACCGCCGAAGCGGGGTGTCCTGAAGTCGTTGTCAACCGGGCGGCTTCGCCTCAGTGCACGACGCGATCGAACACGAACTTGCCGTCCTGCACGTCGACCGGGATCACGTCCTTGGGACCGAAGCGCCCGGCGAGGATCAGCTTGGCCACCAGATTCTCGATCTCCTGCTGGATTGCGCGCTTGAGCGGCCGCGCGCCGAACAGCGGGTCGTAGCCGACCTTGCCGATCTGGTCGAGCGCCGCATCGGTCACCTCCAGCTGCATGTCGAGCTTGGCGAGCCGTTCGTGCAGGCGTGCCAGCTGGATTTTCGCGATCGACTGGATGTTGCTGCGATCGAGCGCATGGAACACCACCACGTCGTCGATCCGGTTCAGGAACTCGGGGCGGAAGTGCAGCGTGACCTCTTTCCACACCGCATCCTTCACCGCATCCTGGGGCGCGCCGACCATCGACTGGATCACCTGCGAACCGAGGTTCGAGGTCATCACGATCACCGTGTTCTTGAAGTCCACGAGGCGGCCCTGGCCGTCGGTCATGCGGCCATCGTCGAGCACCTGCAGCAGCACGTTGAACACGTCCGGGTGCGCCTTCTCGATCTCGTCGAGCAGGATCACGCTGTAAGGCTTGCGGCGCACGGCCTCGGTCAGGTAGCCGCCTTCCTCGTAGCCGACGTAGCCCGGCGGCGCGCCGATCAGGCGCGCGACGCTGTGCTTTTCCATGAACTCGCTCATATCGATGCGAATCAGGTGATCCTCCGAATCGAACAGGAAGCCGGCCAATGCCTTGCAGAGCTCGGTCTTGCCGACGCCCGTCGGGCCCAGGAACAGGAACGAGCCATAGGGCCGGTTCGGGTCCGACAGGCCAGCGCGCGAGCGGCGGATCGCATCGGCCACCGCGCTGATTGCCTCGTCCTGGCCGATCACGCGCTCATGCAGCTTCTCCTCGATGTGTAGCAGCTTCTCCCGCTCGCCCTGCATCATGCGCGACACCGGGATGCCGGTCGCGCGCGACACCACTTCCGCGATCTCCTCGGTGCCAACCTGGGTGCGCAGCAGCCGCGGCTTGCTCGGATTGTGCGGCTCCTGCTCCTCGGCCTGGGTGACCTGCTTCAGCTGCGCCTCGAGTTGCGGCAGCTTGCCGTATTGCAGCTCAGCCACCTTCTCGAGCTTACCCTCGCGCTGCAGCTTGGCGATCTCGACGCGCACGCGGTCGATATCCTCCTTGAGCTGGGCGCTGCCCTGAACGGCAGCCTTCTCGGCAGTCCAGATCTCCTCGAGGTCGGCATACTCGCGGCCCAGTCGCGCGATTTCTTCCTCGATCAGCTGCAGGCGCTTCTGCGAGGCCTCGTCCTGTTCCTTCTTGACGGCCTCGCGCTCGATCTTCAGCTGGATCAGGCGGCGGTCGAGCTTGTCCATCGATTCGGGCTTCGAATCGATTTCCATCTTGATCTTCGAGGCGGCCTCGTCGATCAGGTCGATCGCCTTGTCCGGCAGGAAGCGGTCGGTGATGTAGCGATGCGAGAACTCGGCCGCGGCCACGATCGCCGGATCGGTGATGTCTACGCCGTGGTGCAGCTCGTATTTCTCCTGCAACCCGCGCAGGATCGCGATGGTCGCCTCCACGCTCGGCTCGTCGACGATCACCTTCTGGAAGCGGCGCTCGAGTGCGGCGTCCTTCTCAATGTACTTGCGGTACTCGTCGAGCGTGGTCGCGCCGATGCAGTGCAGCTCGCCGCGCGAGAGCGCCGGCTTGAGCATGTTGCCCGCGTCCATCGCACCCTCGGCCTTGCCGGCACCCACCATGGTGTGGATCTCGTCGATGAAAACGATGGTGCGGCCTTCGTCCTTGGCGATGTCGTTGAGCACCGACTTCAGGCGCTCCTCAAATTCGCCGCGATATTTCGCGCCGGCCAGCAACGCCGCCATGTCGAGCGAGAGCACGCGCTTGTTCTTCAACGTCTCGGGCACCTCGCCGTTGACGATGCGCTGCGCCAGTCCCTCAACAATGGCAGTCTTGCCCACGCCCGGCTCGCCGATCAGCACCGGGTTGTTCTTGGTGCGGCGCTGCAGGATCTGGATCGAGCGGCGGATCTCGTCGTCGCGGCCGATCACCGGATCGAGTTTCCCGGAGCGCGCGCGCTCGGTTAGGTCGACCGTGTATTTCTTGAGCGCCTCGCGCTGACTCTCGGCATCGGCGCTGTGCACCTGCGAGCCGCGGCGCACGGCCTCGATCGCGGCTTCCAGCGCCTGACTCGTCATGCCGTGCTGGCGCGCCAGCTTGCCCGCCTCGCCCTTGTCGTCGGACACCGCTAGCAGGAACATCTCGCTGGCAATGAAGCTGTCGTTAAGCTTCTGCGCTTCCTTGTCGGCCTGGTTCAGCAGGCCGACAAGCTCGCGGCCGATCTGGATGTCGCCACCGGGGCCGGTGACCTGCGGCAGGCGCGAGATCGCCTCGTTCAGCGCACCTTGCAGCGCCTGCACGTGCACGCCGGTGCGCGACATCAGCGAGTGCGCCGAGCCGTCGGTCTGGCCGATCAGCGAGGCCAGCACGTGGACGGGTTCAATGTATTGATTGTCGCGGCCTGCCGCGAGGCTCTGGGCGTCGGCCAGCGCTTCCTGAAACTTGGTGGTGAGCTTGTCGATTCTCATGAAGAGACCTCCACTTTTCGAATAGCTCCAACATGAGGCTGCTTGCCGGGGTTTCAAGCGCCGGCTAAGCAAGACCTGATTAGTTACTTGACTCCGATACCCTCAACACACGGCGCGGATGAGGTTTTGCCGTAACGGCGGCTCGAAGCAGGCGCGGCACCATCGCGGGCAAATCGAAACGGCGGTTAAAACGGTAGGCG
>JAYFRX010000271.1:0-4150 GCA_040946945.1 Burkholderia sp.
AATCGCGTGACGTTGCCGGAAACCTTGCCCACCGACGGCACCACTACCCGTCCAGCGAACTTCTGCGCAGATCGCCCGCCTCCTCTGGCGTTTTGAAATTCCTATGCGTAAATTCCTATGCGTCAAGTTTTGGGGGATTACGCCGAGCTAGGCCTTCGTCGCTGAGCGCGCAGACCAACGGCGTCGCCGAGCGTTTCAATCGGACCATGAAGGAGCAAGCCATCCACGGACGGCTGTTCAACAACGTTGAAGAAATTCGTGCCGCTGCCGTCGCGTTCAAGGAACGATACAATCGCGAATGGCGTCTCGAAAAACTGGGTTTCAAGACCCCCCTCGAAGCCCGTCAGGCAGCGCTCTTGCTACTTGCCGCCTGATCGCAAAATCGTGTCTAAACAACCGGATCCGGTACACTTGCTGAACGTCGAGTGGTCCCAAACGTCCCGTCCATCGGCATGGCCGCCGAACCAGCCGAACAGCATGTTGTAGGAAATCCGTTCCACCAGCATGCGCTCGCTACGAATCGAGTACAGCACCTGCAGCAAAAGAGCTCGAACCAGTTTCTCCGGCGCAATGCTCGGCCGACCTCCTTTGGCGTCAGCCTCGCACATCCGCGCGAAAACATCGTCCATGCGTTTAAGGGCGCCATTGAGCCACGCGCGAATCGGACGCAGCGGATGCTCCTTCGGCACACAATCGTCCAGCTTCAGCACCGTGAACATGGACTCGGAAAACTATCTGGCCCACGCATCCGTTCCGTCTCGTTCTCGTCGATGACATAAGTTCAACGTTTATGCCTTCGTTGCGGACGACCGCTACATGAGGCATTTCAACGGCCTGCCAAACAACCGGATCCGGCACACGAACTCGATGCCTTTCTGGTCGTATCTTTGCGCATTTTTTCAGCAAAAATCGAGAATCTACGCTGACAATCCAACTGATAACAGAGCCCCGCTCCGACGCTATTGCGCGCAAACGTCAGCACGTCGCGGCCGGACTTATGCAACAACGCTCGCATAAATCCCCCGGGCTGCCCGAAAGCCAGAGTTAACCAAGCTTGGGGCTTCATCGATTCAAATCGCCCGCGTCCGTTTCTCCAAATCTGACCTGCCATGCGCCTTGGTCAGATTGACGCCGCCTGCCGTTGTCTCGCTCCAAGCCATAAGCGCGCCAGCCGATCGCTCTCCCATCTCGCGATAGCACCTTTATGCGCATAAAGCCCCCGGCCGAATGGCCAATCTTTTACCTGATATCGACTAAATCATTGAAATACAAAATTAATCATGTAAAATTTTTCCGACACAAACAGGAGTGAAAATTGGCAGCCGAAATCATTGCGGTCACGCAACAGAAAGGCGGTGTTGGTAAGAGCACCATCTCTATGCACCTCGGCGCTGCATTTCATGAGAAAGGAAAGCGCGTCCTCGTCGTCGACGCAGATGGCCAAAACACGCTCATCCATTGGTCGATCGCATCGGGCGACAGCGACAACGGCATCCCGTTTCCCGTCGTCAACCTCGCCGAAGCCGGTGGCCAGATCCATCGTGAGATCAAGAAGTTCATTCGCAACTACGACGTCATCGTGGTCGACTGCCCGCCGTCGATCACGGAAAAGGTTTCTGGCGTCGTGCTGCTGGCTGCCACGGTCGCCGTCATTCCCACCTCGTCGTCACCGGCCGATTACTGGTCGAGCGTCGGCCTCGTGAAACTGATCCAGCAAGCCCAGGCAATGAACGAGGACCTGCGCGCAGCGTTCCTGCTTAACAAGACTGAGGAGAAACGCATGCTGACGCGAGATCTAAAGCGCGCCATCGAAGAATTAGGCTTCCCGCTGCTGAAGACGCAGATCTCGACGCGCGAGGCCTACAAGCAGGCGATGGCGCTGGGACAGACCGTCCTGCAGATGAACGATCGTGGTGCGCGCCTCGCCGCCGCGGAGGTCCGTTCATGCGCCGACGAAATCGCCGGCATGCTGCCCTAACTTTATGCGCATAAAGGACTTTGAATGAAATCCTCCCAATTTGCCAAAGGTTTCCAGGCGCGGCCCGATACCACCACCAGCGAAAAGCGGACGGCGCTCGATAGACTAAATGCGATCGACAAAATCGTGAAGTCGGAAACCCCGGCGCCGACGAAATCGTCGAAGAATGACGTCCCGGTCACGATCGTCGAAATGACGCCGACGGAACAGACCAATGAATCGCCGCAATATCACGTGTGGCGCATCGAGCACCGCTACCAGCCGGGTCAGATCATCGATCTGCCTCTGAAGACGATCAAGGCAAGCCCGTTCAATCCGCGGCACTTCTATCTGAAGTTGTCGATCGCCGAACTCGCCGTCAATCTCGCGAAGCATGGGCAGCAACAGGCGATCCATGTGATCCCTGATTATGAGCACCCCGGCACCTTCTTCATCAGCGACGGCGGTCGTCGGGTACGCGCGCTGAAGGAGGCGAACAAGGACTCAGTGAAGGCGATCGTGATCGACATCCCGATCGGCATCGAGAGCTACAAGCTCGGTTACGACCTGAACGTCCAACGCGATTCGCAAACCGTGTTTGACAACGCAGTGGTCTGGCGCCGCTTCCTGGAGGACAAGTTCTTCCAAAGCCAGAAGGAATTGGCGGAGCACCTCGGCATCGACGAATCGACGATTGCGGTGGCCTTGTCGATCGGCAAGCTGCCCGAGGCAGTGATGCAGGAGATGGTCACGCGTACCGATCGCTTCGGCTCGAACATGGCCTACCAGGTAGGCCGTTATCACTTGGCGCGCGGCACCGATGCAACGCTGCGCTTGATCAACAAGATTCTGTCCGACGATCTCAGCACGCGGCAGGTGGCCGACATCGTGAAGGGCAGGACAAACGCGCAAGAAAACGCGAAACCGCCAGGGCGGCAGCGTTATGCCCATTGTCACGAGATCAAAATGAACGGCTCGACGGTCGGCGACCTGAAGTCCTATGGCGACGATCGCCTCGAGCTGCGCCTGCGCGGCCTGTCGCGAGAAAAGCGCGACGAGATCTTGCAACAACTCGAAAATATGTTGCTCCGCTGAGAGCACGACCAAGGTAAGCTATCCGTGCCCCCCCTTGGGCCGCGACAGCTGCTCGGCTAACGATCAGGTCTTCGGTTTGCGGGCGGGCTTGCCAAGCTTATAAGGCAGCAGCGCTTCGTAGTCGTCGACCGTTTGCGCGAGCGGTAGCGTCTTGAACAGGTCGATTAGGTACTGATAGACGTCGACGTTGCGCCTTGCAGGTCTCGATCAGCGAGTACAGATTCAGGCTCGCCTTCGCTCCGGCCACCGTGTCGCTGAACAGCTAGTTCTTGCTTCCGAGAACAAACGGACGGATCGAATTCTCACAGGCGTTGTTGTACATCGGCCAGGCCTCGTTCTCAATGTAGCGACACGGTTTCGGCCACTGGTTGCCGAGATATCCCAGCGCCTGTCCCAGCTTGCGCCAGGCAGCGTGGCCTAGCAGGCCGTTGAAGTATCCGTCGTTGATGTGCTTAGATGCATTGCGACGGATGCTGGGTTCGCACGTTTGAAATGCGAAACACGTTTGCGGGCATTCGACGTTGTTCACGGGGTCACCATATCGGTGTTATCCATTGCGTTCTGCCCCTCAACCGGCAAGTGTGCGCATACGCGTTAGGTTTTACCCGATCTGCGTCAGCACGAAGAACTGGTCTACAGGTTCAAGTCCTCGATACATCGCTTGTCTAATTCGTCCGACTGTCTTGCCCCATCCGAATACCTGCTCAATGCGTTTGGCTCCGTCAATCTAAACGCGCCCATCATGCGTTGGAAAAATCTGTAATGACCAACCGATTCCTGCTCAGGTCATGGGGTTAATGTAGCGGCGTAGGCGGCATCCGGGGTCATCATCTTCAGCGCCTGATGAGGGCGTTGTTGGTTGTAGAAGGCGATCCAGTCAGCGATCACCCGCAGGGCGTGGGTCTGGCTTTCGAAACGATGCCGGTGCACGCATTGCTCCTTCAGCGTCCGGATCACCCGTTCCACCATCTCGTTCTGCTGTGGGCAGTGCGGAGTGATGAACTCCTGCTTCAAGGTAAGCCGCTGCGCGGCGACTAAAACCGTCGGTATGCAGAAGCGATCGCTCGCAGTGATGTAGGCGCGCAGAAAGCCGAAGAT
>JAYFRX010000272.1:0-4143 GCA_040946945.1 Burkholderia sp.
TTCGCTGGCAAATTCAGCATGACAGCCTCGGCAGTCGAACGAAATGATCACGAGGTCCTCCCCGATGCGCGCGATGTATTCGACTCTAGCATCTTCGGCTTTCCGCGCGCCTACATCACTGCGAGCAGATCGCTTCTGCATACCGACGGTTTTAGTCGCCGCGCAGCGGCTTACCTTGAGGGGCTTGAGGAAACGTTCATGGTCAACCGCCTGGACCTGACGCCGCGGCTGATCCGCAGCCTGGCGACGACGAACCTGATCGAGAATCCGAATAGCGCGGTGCGCCGCGTCAGCGGCCGGGTCGACCGCTATCGCGATGTCGACATGGCGATGCGATGGGCGGCCACTGGCTTCCTGGAAGCTGACAAGTGATTCCGTAAGCTCGGCGGTGCCGACGGACCTCTGGATGCTCGCCGTTGCCTTGCATCGTTCGACCGATAAACGCGTTGACCATGACTTGAAGTCCGCCTAACCTACGGAAACCTGCCGCCCCAACCTTCAACTACGAATGGGACGCCGCCTTCCGGAAGGAATCCTTCGAAGCGGTACGCGTCGCACAGACGCTTTCGTTTGCGTGAAGTAGCCATCGCGAAATCATGTCAGCTTTTTCGCAACATCTGAATCTCGCAAACCCCCTCCCACGTTCGCTATCAGGCGTTTTCATAACGCAATTTACCCACACGATTCCGCGAAGACCCCGATTTGAGATAGGTCAGGTTTCGCGCTATAATTTTGGGGTTTGGGCAATTCCACCCCGCACCCTAGCGCCTACCTCCAAATCCCCGTCTTCCGCCGCCTGCCTCCCGGCACGTGACGCCGTCGAACGCAGCCTGCCGATTCATCGAGCCGGCGCCATGTCCGGCGCGTCGTCCGGGTGAGCCGAGTGAGCGCCGGCGAACGCCTCCCGTGAGGCGAACCGGTAGCGGCAGATCGACAGGTTGGCAGCAAGGGTGTCCCCCAAGGAGCCTCCCGTGTTGCCGTCTTTTTCTCCCGCCATGCTCGCACTCGCCGACGGCACGGTGTTGCGCGGTTATTCGATTGGCGCGGCCGGCCATACGATCGGCGAAGTCGTGTTCAATACCGCGATCACCGGCTATCAGGAAATCCTGACCGACCCGAGCTACGCGCAGCAGATCGTAACGCTCACGTATCCCCACATCGGTAATGTCGGCGTCAACCGCGAAGACGTCGAAGCCACCAAGGTCCACGCCGCCGGTTTGATCATCCGCGACCTGCCGGTGCTGGCATCCAATTTCCGCATGGACCGCACGCTCGGCGATTATCTGCGCGCCGAAGGCGTGGTCGCGATCGCCGGCATCGATACCCGCAAGCTGACCCGCGTACTGCGCGACAAGGGCGCGCAGAATGGCTGCATCCTGGCGGGTTCCGACGACGAGGCCAAGGCGGTCGCGCTGGCGCGCTCGTTCTCGGGCCTGGCCGGCATGGATCTCGCCAAGGTGGTCTCGACCGACAAGCCGTTCGCCTGGAAGCAGAGCGAGTGGCACCTCGGCAGCGGCTACGGCGAGCAGACCACGCCGCTCTTCAAGGTCGTCGCCTACGACTTCGGCGTCAAGTACAACATTCTGCGCATGCTGGCCGAGCGCGGCTGTGACGTCACCGTGCTGCCCGCGCAGGCGAGCGCGGCCGAGGCGCTGGCGCTGAATCCGGACGGCGTGTTCCTGTCGAACGGCCCCGGCGATCCCAAGCCCAGCGACTACGCGATCGCGGCCGTCAAGGAATTCATTGAGCGTGGCGTACCGACCTTCGGCATCTGCCTGGGTCACCAAATCATGGGCCTGGCGGTCGGCGCCAAGACGCTGAAGATGAAGACCGGCCACCACGGCGCGAACCACCCAGTGAAGGACCTGACTGACGGCCGCGTGGTGATCACCTCGCAGAACCACGGTTTCGCGGTCGACGCCGACTCGCTGCCGGCCAATGCGCGTGCCACCCACGTCTCGCTGTTCGACGGCACGCTGCAGGGCTTCGAACTGAGCGACAAGCCGGCCTTTTGCTTCCAGGGCCACCCGGAAGCCTCGCCGGGCCCGCACGACATCGGCTACCTGTTCGACCGCTTCACCTCGCTGATGGAAACCGAGAAGGCGCGCAGCGCCTGAGCGAGCAGAGACGGCACATCATGTTCGGACATGCACTCGGGATCACGGATTTCTGGATGTACGTCGTCGGCGTGGTGTTCATCATTCTGTGGCCCGACCCGAATTCGATGTACGTGCTGTCGCTGGCGGTGCAGCGCGGGATCAAGGCCGGCTATCGCGCGGGCCTGCAGCGTGTTCCTCGGCAACGCAGTGCTGATGCTGCTGTCGGCGGCCGGCGTCGCTGCGCTGCTGAAAGCCAACTCGCTGCTGTTCTCGGTCGTCAAGTACGGTGGCGCCTACCTGTTCTACATCAGCTTTGGCATGCTGCGCGCCGGCGACTTCCACGGCAGCCGCGCGCACGGTGGACGGCGAGCGGCCGTTCCGCAAGGCGCTGGTCGTCAGCCTGCTGAATCCGAAGGCGATCCTGTTCTTCATCCAGTTCGTCGATCCGAGCTACCGCTACCCGGTGATGTCCTTCGTCGTGCTGGGCGCGATCTCGCAGTTCACGAGCTTCCTGTACCTGAGCACGCTGATCTTCGCGGGCGTACGTCTTGCCGAACAGTTTCGCCGCCGCAAGTTCGCGGCGGGCGCGGCCAGCGGCGTGGGCAGTCTGTTCATCGGCTTCGGCCTCAATCTCGCCTTCCCGACGATCCGATGAACGCAGCCGCTGCTCAAGCGCATTAAGGATTACTACTTTTTTGGGTCTTCGCGGAATCGTGTGGGTAAAAATGAGCCATTTTTCAGATCTTGAGCAGCATGCACGTGAGGATCTTCAGGCGTCCTGATTGGTTACTTTACTCCGAGACCATCAACACACGTCGAGGATGAGGTTTTGTCGTAACGGCGGCCCGAAGCAGGCGCGGCGCCATCGCGGGCAAATCGAAATGGCGGTTGAAATGGTAGGCGAATTCAGCGAGATAGCGATGGGCATATTGGGCGTGATTGATAGCGTGGTATGTGCCCTTGAGGGCCGTTTTCAGGTTGCCGAGCATCGTGTTGACCCAGCCGAACTCGGGGCGCTGCGCGGCCTGACGGCCACCGCCCGTGACATGGCGCTCATGACTGGCAGCCTTTTGCGTCATGCCGTCGAAACACCACAGGCCATCGGAAACGACGCACGCGGTGGGCATCAGGCTGCTGGCTGCCCAGACCTCAAAGGCCGCTTTGGTAAAGCCCGGCACGGGCGAGAGCCGCATGAACAGAGGACGGCCATCGTCAGAGGTCTGCATGGCCGCTACAAACGGCGTCTTGCCGGGCGCGCCACGCCCAGCCTTACCGCCGGAGCGTTCCCCGCCCAGATACGCGTCGTCGACCTCGACCCGTTCGTCGAGCCGGCGTCGCTCTTCGCGCAGCCACATAGTCTCCAGCAACTTGTGCTTGATGAGCCAGACCGTCTTGTAGCTCACGCCCAGCTGGCGTTTGAGCTCCAGTCCGCTGATGGCGTTCTTGCTCTGCGTCACCAGGTAGATCGCCAGAAACCAGGTCGTCAGGGGCAATTTCGTCTTCTCGAATATCGTTCCGACGATCGACGAGCATTGGTACCGGCAGGACCTGGCTTAGGCATTCCTACAGTCGCCGGCCGTTGTAGGCGCTGGCGTAGCGCGTGCCCTTGCATCGAGGCACACCCAGCCATCGGGCCAGCGAGACTCGACCAGCGCGGCCTCGCATTGCGCTTCGTTGCCGTACTGCTCCTGAAATTCTTTCATCGGCAGACCGGCCTAAAACTGGATTCTGTTCATGGGCATGGCGCACGCTCCGTAAGCATCTGGCGAACGATACTTCGTTTCATGCCTACTTCGGAGTCAAGTAACTAATCAGGTCATCATGGTCAACGCGTTTATCGGTCGGACGATGCAAGGCAACGGCGAGCATCCAGAGGTCCGTCGGCACCGCCGATCTTACGGAATCGCTTCTCAGCTTTCAGGAAGCCAGTGGCCGCCCATCGCATCGCCATGTCGACATCGCGATAGCGGTCGACCCGGCCGCTGACGCGGCGCACCGCGCCGTTCGGATTCTCGATCAGGTTCGTCGTCGCCAGGCTGCGGAT
>JAYFRX010000273.1:0-4142 GCA_040946945.1 Burkholderia sp.
ATGCTCGTTGATCGTCGGAACGATATTCGAAAAAACGAAATTGCCGCTGACGACCTGGTTTCTGGCGATCTACCTGGGGACGCAGAGCAAGAACGCCATCAGCGGACTGGAGCTCAAACGCCAGCTGTGCATGAGCTACAAGACGGTCTGGCTCATTAAGCACAAGTTGCTGGAGACCATGTGGCTGCGCGAAGAGCGACGCCGGCTCGACGAACGGGTCGAGGGCGACGACACGTATCTGGGCGGGGAACGCTCCGGCGGTAAGGCTGGGCGTGGCGCGCCCGGCAAGACGCCGTTTATAGCTGCCGTGCAAACCATCTGACGATGGCCGCCCTCTGTTCATGCGGCTCTCGCCCGTGCCGGGCTTTGCCAAAGCGGCCCTTGAGGTCTGGGCGGCCAGCAGCCTGATGCCCACCGCGTGCGTCGTTTCCGATGGCCTGTGGTGTTTCGACGGCGTGACGCAAAAGGCTGCCAGTCATGAGCGCCATGTCACCGGCGGTGGCCGTCAGGCCGCGCAGCGCCCCGAGTTCCGCTGGGTCAACACGATGCTCGGCAACCTGAAAACGGCCCTCAAGGGCACGTGCCACGCTATCGATCACGCCAAATATGCCCATCGCTATCTCGCTGAATTCGCCTACCGTTTCAACCGCCGTTTCGATTTGCCCGCGATGGCGCCGCGCCTGCTTCGGGCCGCCGTTACGACAAAACCTCATCCTCGCCGTGTGTTGATGGTCTCGGAGTAAAGTAACTAATCAGGTCCGATCTTGTGAAACCAGCAACGCTGATGCCGTGTTTGCGGAAAGACTTCCTCGAGGGCGGCCCACCGCCCCATCGCGCCGTCGTCGCTGGCCAGCAATGGCCCCGCTTACAGCCCGCGGGCCTTCACAGGTCCAGCAACAGTTCCAGCCACGAATCCTTCGCCTCGCGGTACCCGTCGGCAATCGCCACGCGCTCCTTCGTTTCATCCGGTTTCACGCCAATGCCTGACAAGCAGGCACTGACCGTCGGAATCCTCACTGCGCGCGCCGGTATGAATGCCGTCAGCCCACCAGCAGACCCAGCGTGAAGCCGACAGATCACGCTTGTTCTACTGCTCAGATTCTTACACCCACTGCGCCTTCAGCCGCGCCACGACGTTCGGCGAGAGCCCTTTGGCCTGTTCGCCCAGCAGTACGCTGAATGCTTCGCTCATGTCGCCCGTCGAGACGCCTCGCAGGTAGAGCCACGGCAGCGCTGCCGACGCCCGCGGCGACTTGCGCACATACGGCGGTACCATGTTCGAATTGAACTTCGCCCCCGAGCCCGAACGGTCGCGTACCTTCGGCGCCTGGACCGGCACCGGACCGATGGCCGTGACGATTTCGCGCTTAGGCAGATAATAACCATTGCGCGCGATCGCGCGCTGGCCGTCCAGCGTCTTCACGTTCGAATACTGTTGAGCAACGCCGCCAATTCCGCCTCGATGGCCTGATGGATAACCTGCTGTGCGCCTTGCCGGATCAACTCATCCAGACCGCACGGCCCCTTGATTGCCGTTTCTGCTGCTTGACTGCTCTGCGCTTCCTGCGTACGTTTCGCCATGGTGGTGGGCCTCCGGTTGCTAGGCATTGCCGGCTAGGCGTTACCGCGGAAAGCAACATGCTCGCGCCACCGCCTTCTCACATCCCTCCCGACCGCCCTACACCAGATTCGACATTAACTCGGCGAGAGATGGCGAGCCTCGAAATTAGCGTAATAGAGCCAAACAAGGATGCCGGCATGCCGCTCGCGCTAAACGGCTTCGCGCTCCCCGGCTGCAACCCCGAGGGGCTTGGCCGGCCACTCTACAACGCGGCGTTCCGACGGCGACCCCATTACACCGGCTCGCGCTCCCTTTCCTGATCCCGATACCCGATGCCAGCCAACGATTCTGATCCGATTGTCGCTATTGCCACTGCCTCCGGCCGCGGCGGGATCGGCGTGGTGCGTGTGTCGTTCGGTCGCGCCGGCGCTGCGGTTGCCGAAGCCCTTATGCGCGCCGTGTGCGGCCAGCTGCTGGCGCCGCGCCACGCGAGCTACGTGCCCTTTCTCGATGCGGCCGGCGCGGCGCTCGATCGCGGCATCGCCCTGTATTTCACCGCGCCGAACTCCTACACTGGCGAGCACGTGCTCGAGCTGCAGGGGCACGGCGGGCCGACCGTGCTGCAGCTGGTGCTGCAGCGCTGTCTCCACGCCGGGCGCGAGCATGGCTTGCGGCTCGCCGAGCCCGGCGAGTTCACGCGCCGCGCCTTCCTCAACGACAACCTAGACCTGGCCCAGGCCGAGGCTGTGGCCGACCTGATCGAGGCCAGCACCGAGGCTGCAGTGCGATCGGCCGGCCGCTCGCTCGACGGGGTATTTTCGCGCGACATCCACGTGCTGGTTGAGGACGTGATCGGCTTGCGGATGCTGGTAGAGGCGACGCTCGATTTTCCCGAGGAGGAGACCGACTTCCTGGAGGCGGCCGACACGCGCAGCAAGCTCGCGCGGATCCGCGAGCGGCTCGCGCAGGTGCTCGGCGACGCGCGGCAGGGTGCCTTGCTGCGCGATGGCATGTCGGTGGTGCTGGCGGGGCAGCCGAACGTCGGCAAGTCCTCGCTGCTCAATGCGCTGGCCGGTGCCGAGCTGGCCATCGTCACGCCGATCGCTGGCACCACGCGCGACAAAGTCGCGCAGACCATCCAGGTCGAGGGCATTCCGCTGCACATTATCGATACCGCCGGCCTGCGCGAGACCGAGGACGAGGTCGAGAAGATCGGCATCGCGCGCACCTGGGGCGAGATTGAGCGCGCCGACGTGGTACTGCACTTGCTCGACGCGCAGACGGGCCTCGGCACCGAGGATCGCGCGATCGCCGAGCGCTTCCCGGCCGGCGTGCCGGTGGTGCGCGTGTTCAATAAGATGGATTTGAGCGGCGAGGCGACCTCGGTGACGCATCCGGGCAGCGGCGCGGCGGGCGAGGTCGATCTCACCGAGCTGCGGCTGTCGGCCAGGCAGGGCGACGGGATCGATCTGCTGCGTGTCGAGCTGCTGCGCATCGCCGGCTGGCAGGCTGCCGCCGAGAGCGTCTACCTCGCGCGCGAGCGGCATCTGGTGGCGCTGCGCGCGGCGCGTGAGCATCTGGCGCAGGCGGCGGATCATGCGGATCAGAATGCGCAGGCACTCGATCTGTTTGCCGAGGAACTGAGGCTGGCGCAGGAGCAGTTGAATTCGATCACTGGGGAGTTCGGCTCGGATGATTTGCTGGGGGTGATTTTCAGTCGGTTTTGCATCGGGAAGTAAGCTGGCGCTCAGCCTGACCAAGAGGCACCAACAAACCACCCACCTGCCAATGCCGACGCGGGGACCACGATGAAACGACTCCTGCTTGTCGCGCTGCTCGGCGTACTCGTCGCGCCTGCTTTCGCCTACCAGCGGCGGCGTCCCATTCGTAGTTGAAGGTTGGGGCGGCAGAGTTTCGTAGCCTAGGCGGACTTCAAATCATGGTCAACGCGTTTATCGGTCGGACGATGCAAGGCAACGGTGAGCATCCAGAGGCCGCGTCGGCACCGCCGAGCTTACGGAATCGCTTCTCAGCTTCCAGGAAGCCAGTGGCCGCCCATCGCATCGCCATGTCGACATCGCGATAGCGGTTGACCCGGCCGCTGACGCGGCGCACCGCGCCGTTCGGATTCTCGATCAGGTTCGTCGTCGCCAGGCTGCGGATCAGCCGCGGCGTCAGGTCCAGGCGGTTGACCGTGAACGTTTCCTCAAGCCCCTCAAGCAGCGAGGCCGCCGCGTCCGGATGGTCGGTCTTCAACCATGCCGCCTGGGCCTTCAGCCGAGCGAGGCCGTCGTCGGCCGGCAGCTTGTACGCGGCACGCATGACCGAGGCGACCTGCTGTCGGGTCTGCTTCGCCAGCCGTTCGGTCACGTTGCGAATCTTGTGGGTCCGGCACCGCTGGACGTGGGCACGTTCGCCGAACACTGCCTCGATCGCCGAGCGCAGCGCCTTGGACCCATCAATCACGAACAGATAGTCCCGGTCGGTCGCTAGCCCGCGTTCGATCAGGCTATTCAGGAGATCCCTAAGAAGCCAGTTCAAAAATACTGCTCGGTACGCCTGAAGATGTTCCAGCAGACGA
>JAYFRX010000274.1:0-4141 GCA_040946945.1 Burkholderia sp.
TTGTGCTTGATGAGCCAGACCGTCTTGTAGCTCACGCCCAGCTGGCGTTTGAGCTCCAGTCCGCTGATGGCGTTCTTGCTCTGCGTCACCAGGTAGATCGCCAGAAACCAGGTCGTCAGCGGCAATTGCGTCTTCTCGAATATCGTTCCGACGATCGCCGAGCATTGGTACCGGCAGGACTGGCTCAGGCATTCCCACAGTCGCCGGCCGTTGTAAGTGCTGGCGTAGCGCGTGCCCTTGCATCGAGGGCACACCCAGCCATCGGGCCAGCGAGACTCGACCAGCGCGGCCTCGCATTGCGCTTCGTTGCCGTACTGCTCCTGAAATTCTTTCATCGACAGACCGGCCTGAAACTGGATTCTGTTCATGGGCATGGCGCACGCTCCGTCAGCATCTGGCCAACGATACCTGATTTCATGCCTACTTCGGAGTCAAGTAACTAACCAGGTTGGTTTTTGATCTGGCCTCTAAAAAAACTGGAGTCCGGCATGACGTTTACCCGAGTCATCGGCAAATCGGCGGCCTGGATCATCGGCATCCTCGTGGTGCTGATCGCCGCGCTCGTCGTCTTCATCATCACGTTCGATTGGAATCGCGCGAGGCCGTATATCAACGAACGCGTCAGCACCAAGATCGGCCGGTCGTTCGCGATCCAGGGCGACCTCAAGGTCGGCTGGCGCGCCCGGGTACCCTGGCCCAGCTTCACCGCCAACGACATCGTGATCGGCAATCCCGACTGGACAAAATCCCCGCATTTCGCCACACTCGACGCCGCGCATTTCGAACTCGCCGTGCTGCCCTTGCTGGCGCATCGCGTGGTGATTCCCTCGATCGACATCGTCAATCCCGCGCTCGACATCGAGCGGTTGGCCGATGGCCGCAACAACTGGACTTTTTTCTTCAAGCAGTCTGGCGAACCCTCGACCTGGAAGGTCGAGCTTCACGATTTCGGTTTCGCGAAGGGCACGGTGAGCTATCGCGATGCGATCACCAAGGTCGACCTGAACGTCGCGATCGACACGCTCGACCAGCCGATCCCGCTCGACGAAGTGCTCAAGCAGCAGGAGGCCACCTCGCGCGCGGCCTCGGCGCAGCGCGTCGGCAAGGCCGGGGCGGCGCAGTTGACCAGGAAGATCGAGGCGGCATTGGCCGCTGCGGCGGCTTCAGCGACGTCGGCGGCGCGCGCCTCGGCCTCGAGCAGCGCTTCGTCCGCCGATGCCGCGGTGGCGGCGGCCTCGGCGGCGATGGTCACCGCCGCCACGCCGCTCGCGCCGACCTATGCCTTCGGCCTGGTGGTGAGGGGCCGCTACAAGAACGTGCCGATCGACGGCACCGGCAAGATCGGCGGCGTGCTCGCGGTGCGTGACGCGACCCGGCCGTTCCCGCTGCAGGCCGACATCAAGGCTGGCGACACGCGTCTGGCGATCGTCGGCACGCTGACCGACCCGATGCAGCTCGCCGCCATCGCCCTGCGGCTCTGGCTGCAGGGCGCCAGCATGTCACATCTGTATGCGCTGACGGGTGTCACGCTGCCCGATACGCCGCCCTATGCCACCGAAGGCCGGTTGATCGGCCAGTTCCGACGCAACGGCAGCACCTTCCGCTACGAGAACTTCGACGGGCGGGTGGGCGGCAGCGACCTGCACGGCACGCTCAGCTACGCGCCGCGCGCGCCGCGCCCGCTGCTGTCTGGCGAGCTGGTGTCGAACCTGTTGCAGGTCTCGGATCTCGCGCCGGTGGTGGGTACCGACAGCGCATCGAGCAAGCGCACGCGCGGCGACACGGCCAAGCAGCCGGCCGATCGCGTGCTGCCGGTCGGAACCTTCCGCACCGATCGCTGGAAGGCGCTCGACGCCGACGTCAAGTTCACGGTCCACAAGCTGATCAAGAACAAGGACCTGCCAATCAGCGATCTCTACACACATATCGTGATGCAGGAGGACGTGCTCTCGCTCACGCCGCTGCGCTTCGGCGTGGCCGGCGGCACGCTGTCCACCGAGGCGCGACTCGACGGCAACGGCACGCCGCTCAAGGGCCGCTTCTCGGTGGCCGCGCGGCACCTGAAGCTCAAGCACCTGTTCCCGACCGAGACGGTGATGCAATCAGCCTTCGGCGAAATCAACGGCGACGCCACGCTGGCGGCTTCCGGGAACTCGCCGGCCGCGCTGGCGGCCACCTCGACGGGCGAGGTCAAGGCGCTGGTCACCGACGGTGCGATCAGCCGGCTGCTGATGGAGGCGGCGGGGCTCAATGTGGCCAACGTAGTCTACGAGAAGCTGTTCGGCAATCGCGACGTGAAAATCAACTGCACGGCGGTCGACTTCGTCGCTACCGACGGCATCCTGAACTCCAAGCTGTTCGCGCTCGATACCGACGACGCCATGATTCGCGTCGATGGCAACGTGAACCTGCGCGACGAGGGCCTGGACTTGCAGATCCATCCGCAGACCAAGGGCTTCCGCGTATTCTCGCTGCGTTCGCCGCTCTACGTGAAGGGCACCTTCAAGAACCCGAAGGTGGGCGTCAATGTCGGCGCGCTGGCCTTGCGCGCCGGCGCGGCGGTGAGCCTGGGCCTCATTAACCCGTTCGCCGCGCTGATCCCCTTGATCGCGCCGAGCAACAACCGCGACGTGCCGTGCTCAGATCTGTTCGCGCAGCTCAATGCCTCGCCGCAGATGAAGAAGGCTGCCGCGGCGGGCGCGAAGAAGCACTGAAGCGGGCACACTGTCATCGCACGGGAGCGTGAAGCCCGGGCGATGACGGTGCCATGCCGGGGTCGTGCCGTACTTCGCTCGCGAGACGAGCCCGGCGATTGCCGGCCTTTGCCGTCGCTGCCCACGAGGTGAAATAGAGTAGAGGCCCGGGTCTACTACGCGATCCACTCCGCGCCGCGTTCGAGGTGCTGCGATCCCGCCCGGTTTCCCTCCGCCCACCTGACGAGGCAGGGTTTCCGCATAAAAAGGTCGGTCTGGCAAGGGTGAGCGGACGGAAGTTAGTGGTTGTAAACATCGGCGTGCTGGGGTTTACTCTCACTTTTTGTCGAAACGAGAGCTGCCTTCGATCATGGATGCATTCGTTGAGTTGCGGGATCCGCGGTGCCGTCAGCGCCGTTACCCGCTGGACGAGATTGTGGATTGCGGCGGCTCCGGTTTTTCTAGACACAGATTTGGGGTAAAACGTGTCATCCCAACTGGATGTCTGAGATGTTGCAGAAAGTGGACATGCGTGAGGTTGCGCAGGCAGCGACGGAGGGAGCGCGTAGCGCGACCGTAGACGCCGCCTGCGCCGCCGAATTCAAACGGTGGTCTATCGAGCGCAAACGTGCTGTCGTCTTGCGTTTGTGGCGCGGCGAATCCATTGACGCTGTTTCTCGCGAGGTCGGCGTAACCGATTGCCGAACTCGAGCAGTGGCGTGAGCTTGCCCTGGCCGGTATTGAAGCCGGACTGAAGTCACGCCAGACCGATCCGCTGGAAGTCAAGCTCAAGGAAACCGTGCCTCGCGTGGGGGAACTGACCATGGAGGTTGAAGTTCTGAGCATGGAGCGCGAGCGGCAGGAACGCCGCCCCTTGATCGTACGGAGGTCGTCGACATGAGCCGCGCAATCTCAACGATAGGCAAACCCTTCGGATTGCAGCGGGTGTGTCAGGCGCTCTATTTCCCGCGCGACGATCTATGCCGAGCGTGCCAGGGCGCTGAGCAACGCCGCCCAGCTTGCTCCCATGCGATGCGGTCCGAAGCCCAAGGCGTCGGACCGCCAGCTGCTCGAGGCGATCCGTGCCGATCTGGCTCGTACGCCGTTCGTCGGTGAAGGGGCGCACCAGGTATGGGCGCGCCTGCGCATCCAGGACGACGTCCGCGTGTGCCGAGCCCATGTCTCGCCGCTGATGCGCGAACACGGCCTGCTTTCGCCCCACCGGCCACCGCAGAAGCCGCCCAACGCTCATGATGGTCGAATCACGACTGATCGGCCTAACGAGATGTGGGGCACCGATGGTGCCAAGGTTCAAACCGTTGATGAGGGCCTGGTCTGGATCTTCGCTGCGGTTGATCATTGCGACGCGGCGTGTGTTGGCATCCACGTCACCAAAGTGGGCGACCGCTTTGCCGCACTGGAGCCAATCAGCCAAGGGGTGCGCGAGC
>JAYFRX010000275.1:0-4138 GCA_040946945.1 Burkholderia sp.
CGTCGCTCTTCGCGCAGCCACATAGTCTCCAGCAACTTGTGCTTGATGAGCCAGACCGTCTTGTAGCTCACGCCCAGCTGGCGTTTGAGCTCCAGTCCGCTGATGGCGTTCTTGCTCTGCGTCACCACCACGTAGATCGCCAGAAACCAGGTCGTCAGCGGCAATTTCTTCTCGAATATCGTTCCGACGATCGACGAGCATTAGTACCGGCAGGCCTGGCTCAGGCATTCCCACAGTCGCCGGCCGTTGTAGGCGCTGGCGTAGCGCGTGCCCTTGCATCGAGGGCACACCCAGCCATCGGGCCAGCGAGACCCGACCAGCGCGGCCTCGCATTGCGCTTCGTTGCCGTACTGCTCCTGAAATTCTTTCATCGACAGACCGGCCTGAAACTGGATTCTGTTCATGGGCATGGCGCACGCTCCGTAAGCATCTGGCAAACGATACTTGATTTCATGCCTGCTTCGGAGTCAAGTAACTAATCAGGAATACAGATGAGTCAAGCAATCGAAGTCAAGGTGACGAATATCGGAGATTTCAAGGAAATTCCCGTCATCGAGGTGCTGGTGAAGGCGGGCGATACGGTGGAGAAGGAGCAGTCGCTCGTCACGCTGGAATCGGACAAGGCCACCATGGACGTGCCGAGCCCGGCCGCCGGCGTGGTCAAGGAAATCAAGGTCAAGATCGGCGACAACGTCTCGGAAGGCACGCTGATCGTCCTGCTGGAAAGCGGCGAAGGCGCCGCGGCGGTGCCGAAGGCCGAGGCAGCTAAGGCGGAAGCGTCCAAGGCCGCCGCGCCGGCCCAGGCCGAAGCGAAGCCGGCACCCGTACCCGCAGCGGGCGGCCGCGCCAGCCACGCCTCGCCGTCGGTGCGCAAGTTCGCGCGCGAACTCGGCGTGGACGTCGGCGGCATGATGGGCAGCGGCCCGAAGGGCCGTATCACCAAGGAAGACATCACCGTCTTCGTGAAGGGCGTGATGTCGGGCCCACGCGCGGCACCGGCCGCGGCTGGCGGCGGCGAGCTGAACCTGCTGCCGTGGCCGAAGATCGACTTCACCAAGTTCGGTCCGATCGAAGCCAAGCCGCTGTCGCGCATCAAGAAGATCTCGGGCGCGAACCTGCATCGCAACTGGGTCATGATCCCGCACGTCACGAACAACGACGAAGCCGACATCACCGAGCTCGAGGCGCTGCGCGTCCAGCTCAACAAGGAAAATGAGAAGTCGGGCATCAAGTTCACGATGCTGGTCTTCGTGATCAAGGCCGTGGTCGCGGCGCTGAAGAAGTTCCCGACCTTCAACGCGAGCCTGGATGGCGACAACTTGATCTTCAAGCAGTACTACCACATCGGTTTCGCCGCCGACACGCCGAACGGCCTGGTCGTTCCGGTGATCCGCGATGCCGACAAGAAGGGTCTGGCCGAGATGGCCAATGAAATAGCGGACCTGTCGAAGGCGGCGCGCGACGGCAAGCTCAAGCCCGACCAGATGGAGGGCGGCTGCCTCGCGATCTCCTCGCTGGGCGGCATTGGCGGCACGCATTTCACGCCGATCGTCAACGCGCCGGAAGTCGCGATCCTGGGCCTGTCGCGCGCCGCGATGAAGCCGGTGTGGGACGGCAAGCAGTTCGTGCCGCGCCTAACGCTGCCGATCTCGCTGTCGTACGACCATCGTGTGATCGACGGCGCGGCGGCCGCGCGCTTCAATGCGTATCTCGCGCAGATCCTCGGCGACTTCCGCCGCGTGATTCTCTGATGCCTGACGGCATCTCGGTGCCGGTTCGGTTTGGCGCGCCCGGCGCGCGCGACATCCGCCTTGCCGGCAGCACCGTGCGCGTAATCGCGGATGCGTGGTTCGATCGGCGGTAGCCCAAACAAGTAGGGGACAGTTCATGAGCCTCATCGAAGTCAAAGTGCCGGATATCGGCGATTTCAAAGAAATTCCCGTCATCGAGGTGCTGGTGAAGGCGGGCGATACGGTCGAGAAGGAGCAGTCGCTCGTCACGCTTGAGTCGGACAAGGCCACCATGGACGTGCCGAGCTCGGAAGCCGGCGTAGTCAAGGAAGTGAAGGTCAAGGTCGGTGACAACGTGTCGGAAGG
This sequence comes from Burkholderia sp., assembly GCA_040946945.1. Classification (GTDB taxonomy): domain Bacteria; phylum Pseudomonadota; class Gammaproteobacteria; order Burkholderiales; family Burkholderiaceae; genus Burkholderia. The sequence continues at coordinate 2,097 of JAYFRX010000275.1, forward strand.
TACGCTGATCGTGGTGCTGGAAAGGAGCGCGGAAGCGGCGAAGCCGGCCGCCGCCAAGGTGCCGGAAGGGCCGGCTGCCAAGCCGGCTGAGAGGGCCGCGCCGGCCGCCGCGCCGCAGGCCGGCAGCTATTTGGGCAGCGCCGACATCGAATGCGACATGCTGGTGCTCGGCTCAGGCCCCGGCGGGTATTCGGCCGCGTTCCGCGCCGCCGACCTCGGCATGAAGACGGTGCTGGTCGAGCGCTATTCGGTACTCGGTGGCGTGTGCCTGAACGTCGGTTGCATCCCGTCGAAGGCGCTGCTGCATACCGCGCTGGTACTCGACGAGGCGGCCGCTCTCGCGCATCTCGGCATTTCCTTCGGCAAGCCCGAGATCGATCTTGACAAGCTGCGCGACTTTAAGTCGGGCGTGGTCAAGCAACTGACCACGGGCCTGGCCAGCATGGCCAAGGCGCGCAAGGTCGAGGTGGTGACCGGCGTCGGCAGCTTCGTCGACCTGTATCACCTGGAAGTGCAGGTCGAGGGCGGCAAGAAGGTCGTCAAGTTCAAGCAGGCCATTATCGCGGCCGGCTCGCAGGCCGTGAAGCTGCCGTTCATGCCGGATGACCCGCGCGTGATCGACTCGACCGGCGCGCTCGAGCTGCGCCAGTTGCCGAAGCGCATGCTGGTGATCGGCGGCGGCATTATCGGCCTGGAAATGGCGACCGTCTACTCGTCACTCGGTGCCGAGATCGACGTAGTCGAAATGATGGACGGCCTGATGATGGACGCGGACCGCGATCTCGTGAAGGTCTGGGAAAAGCGCAATGCCAAGCGTTTCGGCAACGTGATGCTCAAGACCAAGACGGTCGGCGCCGAGGCGAAGGAAGACGGCATCTACGTGAAATTCGAGGGCGAGAAGGCCCCGGCGGATGCGCTGCGCTACGACCTCGTACTGGTGGCGGTGGGCCGCAGCCCGAACAGCAAGAAGATCGGTGCCGACAAGGCGGGCGTGGCCGTCACCGATCGCGGCTTCATCGAGGTCGACAAGCAGATGCGCACCAACGTGCCGCACATCTTCGCGATCGGCGATATCGTCGGCCAGCCGATGCTCGCGCATAAGGCCGTGCATGAAAGCCACGTCGCGGCCGAGGCGGCGCATGGCGAGAAGGCCTACTTCGACGCGCTGCAGATCCCGTCGGTGGCGTTCACGGATCCGGAAGTGGCCTGGGCCGGCAAGACCGAGGACCAGTGCAAGGCCGAGGCGATCAAGTATGGCAAGGCCGTGTTCCCCTGGGTGGCATCGGGCCGCGCGATCGCGAACGGTCGCGACGAGGGCTTCACCAAGCTGATCTTCGACGAGGAAACCCATTGCGTGATTGGCGGTGGTATCGTCGGCCTAAATGCGGGCGACCTGATCAGCGAAGTTTGCCTGGCCGTCGAGATGGGCGCGAATGCCGAGGACATCGGCAAGACCATCCACCCGCACCCGACGCTGGGTGAATCGGTCGGGATGGCCGCCGAGCTGTACGAAGGCGTCTGTACCGATCTGCCGCCCGTGGGCAAGAAGAAGTAAGACGGGTCGTACCCCGGCCGGTGCCGTTTTCATTGAGGCGGAGGGAGAAGGGGGTAAGCGGCTCGGGCCGACCGTTTCCCCATGCTGATTTTGCGTAAGTGATCGGTAAACCCGCTCATATGGATTCCTGATTAGTTACTTGACTCCGATACCCCTCAATACAAAGCGAGGATGAGGTTTTGTCGTAACGGCGGCCCGAAGCAGGCGCGGCGCCATCGCGGGCAAATCAAAACGGCGGTTGAAACGGTAAGCGAATTCAGCGAGATAGCGATGGGCATATTGGGCGTGATCGATAGCGTGGTACGTGCCCTTGAGGGCTGTTTTCAGGTTGCCGAGCATCGTGTTGACCCAGCGGAACTCGGGGCGCTGCGGGGCCTGACGGCCACCGCCCGTGACATGGCGCTCATGACTGGCAGCCTTTTGCGTCACGCCGTCGAAACACCACAGGCCATCGGAAACGACGCACGCGGTGGGCATCAGGCTGCTG
>JAYFRX010000276.1:0-4128 GCA_040946945.1 Burkholderia sp.
CGATCCGCGGCGCGCGCGGCCGACCACTTCAGAGACCCAAGGTCATCTATGCCGATCGTGGTTACGATTCCGATCCGCATCGTCAACGATTGCGCGAACGCGGCATCAAACCGGTGATCGCAAGGCGTCGCACTGAACATGGCAGTGGTCTGAGCAAATTCCGTTGGGTCGTTGAACGGACTCACTCGTGGCTCCACAACTTCCGTCGTCTTCGCATACGCTTCGATCGTCGAGCTGACATTCACGAAGCATTCTTGAAATTCGGCTGCGCCCTCGTCTGCTAGAACATCTTCAGGCGTACCGAGCAGTCTTTTTGAACTGGCCTCTAAGCATCTGGCGAACGATACTTGATTTCATGCCTGCTTCGGAGTCAAGTAACTAATCAGGTGATTTTTTTATCAGGCGCGCGGCATGCGGCGCGTCGTGCCGACGGCGGCGAGGCGCATCGCCGGCTGTGTTAACGTGCCCCTGTTGCGGGCACCGAGCCTGTCCCGATCATCCTGTTCCAGCCGATTTCGTATGCCCCGTTCGCCCTCCACCCGCCCGTCCGCCAGAGCCACCCGCGGCAAGCCGCACTCAGTGCGCATCATCGGCGGCGAGTGGAAACGCACGCCGCTGCCGGTGCTCGACTTCGACGGCCTGCGCCCGACACCCGATCGCGTGCGCGAGACGCTATTCAACTGGCTCGGTCAGGATCTCGACGGCCGGCGCTGCCTCGATCTGTTCGCCGGCACCGGCGCGCTCGGCTTCGAGGCCGCTTCGCGCGGTGCGGCCAGCGTGGTGATAGTGGAGCGCAATGCGCGCGCGGCCGGGCAATTGCGCGCGATTCGCGAGAAGCTGTCGGCGCGCAACGTGGAAGTGGTCGAGGCCGACGCGCTGCGACTCGCGGCCGGCCTGGCGCCGGGCTCGTTCGAGGTGGTGTTCCTCGATCCGCCCTTCGCCGACGCGGAACTGTTCACGCGCGCGCTAACGCTCGCGGCGCGGCTGGTCGCGCCGGGCGGCGACCTGTACGTGGAATCGGGCGAGCTGCTCGATCCCGCCGCGCACGAGGCGCTGGCGGGCTGGGTGGTGGCGCGCGAGGGCAAGGCCGGCGCGGTCCACTATCATTTTCTGCAACGCGAAAATGATGAATAATGCGCGTTTCCAACGAGGCTCCGCGCGTGATCCGCGACGTGCGCCCATCACGGCGGCGGCACGCGATCCGTATTGGTACTGCCCCAATTGCAAGTTCACAGGAGGAGCGACATGATAGTCGCCATGTACCCGGGTACGTTCGATCCGTTGACGCGTGGGCACGAGGATCTCGTGCGACGCGCCTCGAGCATTTTTGATACGCTGGTCGTCGGGGTGGCCGACAGCCGGGCGAAAAAGCCGTTCTTCTCGCTCGAGGAGCGCCTGAAGATCGCGAACGAGGTGCTCGGCCATTATCCGAACGTTAAGGTGATGGGTTTCACCGGTCTCCTGAAGGACTTCGTGCGCGCCAATAACGCGCGCGTGATCGTCAGGGGGCTGCGCGCCGTCTCCGATTTCGAGTACGAGTTCCAGATGGCCGGCATGAACCGCTATCTGCTGCCCGATGTCGAGACCATGTTCATGACGCCGTCCGATCAGTACCAGTTCATCTCGGGCACCATCGTGCGCGAGATCGCGCAGCTGGGCGGCGATGTCAGCAAGTTCGTATTCCCCTCGGTCGAAAAATGGCTGACCCAGAAGGTGGCCGCGATGGGCCAGCAGCCGGGCGCGTGAGGCGCGAGTCCTTCGTCGCCGGCCCAGCCGCATGCGCCGGCGCGAGGCCGGCGGAAGTGAGACCAGTATGGCTTTGATGATTACCGACGAGTGCATCAATTGCGACGTGTGCGAGCCCGAGTGCCCGAGCAGCGCGATTTCGATGGGTCTGGACATCTACGTGATCGATCCGAACAAGTGCACCGAATGCGTCGGCCATTTTAACGAACCGCAGTGCCAGCAGGTCTGTCCCGTCGAATGTATTCCGCGCGATCCGCAGCATGCGGAGACGCAGCACCAGCTGATGGCGAAGTACCACTTGCTAATCGCCTCGGGCGACGGGGGCAGCACCTCGTCCTGATCTGAGGCCGGCGTGCGCTGCAATCGACGATTTTCGTTGGTTTCTCCGAAAATCTTATCAGCATTCGCTTTACCCTGGCGTTGCGCCGTTCGTCACCCAGATCAATACTCGTCAACTTCTTGCCCCCCCAACCTGTCTTCCGCGCCATCTGCTATCGCATCTACCGTTCAAAGAGCAAGAGTCAACTCGCTTTCCCAGACGCCTGCAACATCTTTAGAGGCTAGTTCAAAAACCAATGAGGGGCTGTTTACTTTCTCGGCAAGCTGCTAATCTTGGATGTCTGAACAACGGAACCCAAGGGATGGAAGCGCCAATCATTGATGACGAATTGTGGACACTGAGCGAACCGTTACTGCCGCCGCCCAAGCGGCGGTGTCCCATTCGTAGTTGAAGGTTGGGGCGGCAGGGTTTCGTAGGTTAGGCGGACTGAAGTCATGGTCAACGCGTTTATCGGTCGGACGATGCAAGGCAACGGCGAGCATCCAGAGGTCGTCGGCACCGCCGAGCTTACGGAATCGCTTCTCAGCTTCCAGGAAGCCAGTGGTCGTCCATTGCATCACCATGTCGACATCGCGATAGCGGTCGACCCGGCCGCTGACGCGGCGCACCGCGCCGTTCGGATTCTCGATCAGGTTCGTCGTCGCCAGGCTGCGGATCAGCCGCGGCGTCAGGTCCAAGCGGTTGACCGTGAATGTTTCCTCAAGCCCCTCAAGCAGCGAGGCCGTCGCGTCCGGATGGTCGGTCTTCAACCATGCCGCCTGGGCCTTCAGCCGAGCGAGGCCGTCGTCGGCCGGCTGCTTGTACGCGGCACGCATGACCGAGGCGACCTGCTGTCGGGTCTGCTTCGCCAGCCGTTCGGTCACGTTGCGAATCTTGTAGGTCCGGCACCGCTGGACGTGGGCACGTTCGCCGAACACTGCCTGGATCGCTGAGCGCAGCGCCTTGGACCCATCAATCACAAACAGATAGTCCCGGTCGGTCGCCAGCCCGCGTTCGATCAGGCTATTCAGCAGATCCTTAGAGGTCAGTTCAAAAACCAATGAGGGGCTGTTTACTTTCTCGACAAGCTATTAACCTTGGATGTCTGAACAACGCAACCCAAGGGATGGAAGTGTAATGACCCACCGATTCCCACTCAGCTCATGGGGTTAATGTAGCGGCGTAGGCGGCATCCGGGGTCATCATCTTCAGCGCCTGATGAGGGCGTTGTTGGTTATAGAAGGCGATCCAGTCAGCGATCACCCGCAGGGCGTGGGTCTGGCTTTCGAAACGATGCCGGTGCACGCATTGCTCCTTCAGCGTCCGGATCACCCGTTCCACCATCCCGTTCTGCTGTGGGCAGTGCGGAGTGATGAACTCCTGCTTCAAGCGGTAGCTGCGCACCAGACGCGTGTAGTCGCGGCTGGTGAATACCAGGCCGTTGTCGGAACGCAGCAAGAAAGGCTCCTGCACTCGGCCCAGCGTGCCGTAGCGCGTGATCAGCGCCTGCTCCAGTGCGGCCGACGCTGTACTGGCCTTGCCGGTCTGTGACAGGTGCCAGCCAAGCAATTGGCGCGCGCTGCAATCGATCACCAAAGCCAGGCTGAGCCCACCGTCCTTGCCACCCCCTACGCGGCACAGGTCGGTTGCCCAGCGCTGGTGGGGCTTCTCGGCACGGGAAACCTTGGCCTCGATGCGCGGCCGCTGGCCAAGGGGGCGCTTGCGCACCTGCCAGCCTTTCAACTTGAAGATCCGCTGCACGGTGTTCTTGTTCATGCCAAGCAGCCCAGCGACCGTGCGGTAGCCGAACGAAGGCTCCGCCTCGATCATCTCCTTGATCGGCTCGGCCAGTTCCGGCTTCACCTTGGCCGGTGATCTGGTCGGCTTGTAGTAGGTCGTGCGACGTGCCACGCCGAACCATTGGCACAGCTTGGTCATTGGAACCGAAACGCCTTCGTCTTTCAGGCCCTGCTGGACCGAGAGCATCAGCTCTCGTCCTTTCCCAGCAGGGATGCCAGCTTTTTTCGGGCGCGGATCTCCAGCATGGCCTCGCCGTAGGCTTC
>JAYFRX010000277.1:0-4122 GCA_040946945.1 Burkholderia sp.
CGCTGCTCCGGCTGGGTCAGAACCTCAACGGGTTCCATGTTGTTAGTTGTAGGCTTAAACATAGGCGGAAGACTACCTCAAAGTTTAAGCGTTACCCAGTGTCCGGTTTTCGCGGGGGCCGGCCCAGCCGGTGCATGCAGGACCGTATTGAAAAAGCCCGCCAGGCAATTGCCTCGCGGGTTTTTTGCACCGGATCCGGTACATGGCACTCTGAGCATATGTAATGACCCATTGAAAACCTGCTCAGGTGTTACTTTCCCCGAAGGAGACGCCGATGAGCGAAATGATGGAAGAAGAGATCAAGCGCTGGAGCGCCCGGCGTAAGTCGGCGCTGGCCCTTGAGATCATCCAGGACAAGACGACGGTGGCCGCAGCGAGCCGCCAGTTCGACCTGACCCCAGCAGAGATCGAGAGCTGGGTCGAAGACGGCAAGCGCGGCATGGAAAATGCTCTGCGGGCCAACAAGCCTGAGGACGTGCGCGAGCAGTACGAGCGGCAACTGAAGGACCTGCAGGAAGCCTAGGGCGAGGCCATGCTGGAGATCCGCGCCCGAAAAAAGCTGGCATCCCTGCTGGGAAAGGACGAGAGCTGATGCCCTCGGTCCAGCAGGGCTTGAAAGACGAAGGCGTTTCGGTTCCAACGACCAAGCTGTGCCAATGGTTCGGCGTGGCACGTCGCACGACCTACTTGTAATGGCTCGCGTTGGAGAACGGCCGGGCTCGCATTCAGCGCACTTTTCGGCTCAGATTAAGTGCAACCAGCCGATGTGATCGGCTCACAATAAGTGCGACTGAGCTTGCTATCAGTGACGCCGGCTCGCATTCCATCGCTGCGGGCTCACGCTTTCTGCACGTGAAAGTGATGTCAGATCGGCAGGCCGGCGCGCAGCATCTTTTCGCGCAGTTCTGTCGCTCTGGCGGGAGCCAACGTGTTGTTGAACATCGCCTTGATCTCTGCCGGCTTGGCGTCGAACTGCTCCACTAATTCTTTGATGCGGTAACCATGGCGTGTCAGGGTGGGTCCCAGATCATCGATCTGCCGCGACAGCACCGACTCCACCACCTCGGCGGATGCCGGCCGTTCGCCGGATTGATAGCTGGCGTCCAGTGCCAGAGTAAGATGCAATTGGATCTGGAGTGGCGTGCGCAGCTTGCTGGCCAGCATATCGATCGCGTCATCGGTCAAGATGGCATCGGTCTTAGCCTTCTTTCCCCCGGCACAAGCGCTCAGCAGCCAGCTTATGTATTCCCGCTGGCTGCCGGTGATGCCATCCAGCGAGAACACGTCTGCACGGTACCCGATCTCTTCCATGGTCGGTCGGCGCAGATCGTTGCGCAGCTTGGGGTGACCGGCGAGGACCACTGACAGCCGGCCACCGCCATCCTCCACCAGTTCCATCAACCGCTTCAGTCCGGTCAGGATGTGGCCGTTGAGGTCGTGAGCCTCGTCGACGAACAACGCCACCGTCCGCTTGTTCTTGTGCACCAACTCGCGCAAGTCACGTTCGCGTTTCTCGCCCTGGGTGGGAATCTTTACCTGCTTCTCGCTGGACAGTTCATAGAACAAAGCCGCGATGAAGGTGGCCAGCCTGATGTTGTGTTTCTCGATGGCAACGGACCTGGAGACGGTCACTTTCTTCTCGTTCTCCAGCACTTCTTGCAACCGGCGCCACATCACGGTCTTGCCGCTGCCGATCACGCCACAGATGGCGATCAGCCGCCCCTCGTTGATCGCACCACGAACGTCCTTCATCAGCTCTTTATGGTGAGCGGTTTCGTAGTACCCGGCCTGGCTGAATGGGACGGTCAGCCCGAAATGCTGCATAACTTCAACACGCATGCTGACCTCCCTTCTTTGATCGGACATACTCGCGAATCCGTGCCAGAACCACACGACGCGTCAGTGTTTCGGCCAGTACCTGATCGATGAAGGTGCGATCGTTAGTCGTTAGCTTGGCCAGGGGTGTAGCCAGGTCGTCGGCAATGGCCAGTTTGGCCGCAATGATCGTGGGATAGTGGTATTCGTGGGCTTCGGCGTCAAACGGCTGCCGTGGTATGTCCATTGCCGTGGTCGGCGGTGCCAAGCGCACCTCGTCGCCAGCCAACGCAGCGATCGGCAAGCCGAGCTGGTCGGCCAGCGAACGGATACGGTCCGCGCGTTCGTCAGCCTTGCTGCGTTTGAAGGCGCGATACCGATGCAGCGGGATGGGGCCGGCCACCGGTAGTAGGGACCGTAGCGCTCGCCGTCATGCTCGACATACAACTCGTCATCGAACAAGCCCCACAGCAGAACCACGAAGTCGCCGGCCATGCCGGGTTCGACTTCGTACTGGGTACCGTCGATGCTGATGCGGGCGTCGATGCCCACCTTGCGCCGTTCCGGCTCACGGGCAAAGCGGCAGAACTGCTCCCAGGTACACATGTCACGCAGGCCCTCGGCGGGCAGCTTGGCCAACCAGTTATCGAGGCGGGAATGCGGTTCGCTAGGATGGCGCTGACCGTTGTAGCGCAGCAGGAAGCGCAGTAGCCAGTCATTGGCCTGCTGTTCTGTTTTCGGCGTGTGGAAATGGTAAAGCGTTTCGTGGGCTTCCTTGACGGTGCGGAACGGGCGCTCGACCTTGCCCTTGGCGCGCGCCGTAGTGCGCCGGCCGTCTTTGCCGGCGGGCACATGGGTCTTCCACTCGATCCCCAGCGCCTGCATGACGTTCTGGAATACCCGGCTTTTGGCGACCGGACCGTTGTCCAGATAGATCATCTTCGGCCGTCCCTGGAAGGGATAGGCAGCAACATCGACTTTCGGCGCCATGGCGTTGAACAAGAAGCGCAAGGCCGATTCGGCGTCCTCACCATAGACACAGCGATATTCCTGGTAGGCCGTGCCGCTGCGATCATCGACCACACTGAACAACATCAGCGTTGGCTCGTCCTTAGCCGGATCGATCCAATCCGGTCGATCGATGTGCTTCAGGTCGGACGGTGATAGGTCGAATTGCCAACAATCGTTACTCTGCTCGGCCTGGAAAAGCGCACGGCCGCAGGCTCGCGGGTCAGGTGCGGTTGATCGAGATGCCAGAACGACAGATAGCGGTTCACGGTGGGGCGCATCAGCAAACCCTTGGGGGGGCCGCACCAAACCTTGGGCGGTTTCCACACCGTAGCCTTCCAGCAGCTCGATGGCGCGTTGCGTGGACAGATGCCGCCCGTTCTTGTTAGTGGTGCGCAGCTTGGGCGCGGCGACCAGCTCGCAGTAGCGCTCCAGCTCTGCGGGTGGTAACACGCGCGGCTTTCCATGGTCAGCGCGATGCGCGGCGTGAGGTTTGTTGAAATGATGAAGCGCGCGATAAACGGCGGTGTCCCATTCATAGTTGAAGGTTGGGGCGGCAGGGTTTCGTAGGCTAGGCAGACTTCAAGTCATGGTCAACGCGTTTATCGGTCAGACGATGCAAGGCAACGGCGAGCATCCAGAGCTCGTCGGCACCGCCGAGCTTACGGAATCGCTTCTCAGCTTCCAGGAAGCCAGTGGCCGCCCATCGCATCGCCATGTCGACATCGCGATAGCGGTCGACCCGGCCGCTGACGCGGCGCACCGCGCCGTTCGGATTCTCGATCAGGTTCGTCGTCGCCAGGCTGCGGATCAGCCGCGGCGTCAGGTCCAGGCGGTTGACCGTGAACGTTTCCTCAAGCCCCTCAAGCAGCGAGGCCGCCGCGTCCGGATGGTCGGTCTTCAACCATGCCGCCTGGGCCTTCAGCCGAGCGAGGCCGTCGTCGGCCGGCAGCTTGTACGCGGCACGCATGACCGAGGCGACCTGCTGTCGGGTCTGCTTCGCCAGCCGTTCGGTCACGTTGCGAATCTTGTGGGTCCGGCACCGCTGGACATGGGCACGTTCGCCGAACACTGCCTCGATCGCCGAGCGCAGCGCCTTGGACCCATCAATCACGAACAGATAGTCCCGGTCGGTCGCCAGCCCGCGTTCGATCAGGCTATTCAGCAGATCTTTAACGACTTCGGCGTTCTCGCTCGAACCGCTCACCAGCCCCATCAAATGCTTCTGGGCGTCGCTCTCGACGCCAATCGCGGTGAGAATGTGGCACCCATCGACGATGATACCGTCCAGGTAGATGG
>JAYFRX010000278.1:0-4100 GCA_040946945.1 Burkholderia sp.
GTTCGTACCGACGAGGAATCGACGGCAGCGTATGAAAGATCGATCTGCCCGGCCTCGCGCAATTTGTCGAGCAGCGGTTCGTGCAGTCGATTCCATACTCCTGCTTTGCGCCAGTCGTTCAGTCGTCGCCAGCAGGTCGGGCCGAAGCCAAAGCCCAATACGGTTGGCAGATGGTTCCATCGCAGACCGGTTTTCAACACGAACAGGATGCGATTCAACGCGGCCAGATCCGATACGCGTGGGCGACCAGGATGCTCTGTGCGCCGGGGCTTGGGCGGCGGCAGTAACGGTTCGATCAGTGTCCACAATTCGTCATCAATGATTGGCGCTTCCATCCCTTGGGTTCCGTTGTTCAGACATCCAAGGTTAGCAGCTTGCCGAGAAAGTAAACAGCCCCTCATTGATTTTTGAACTGGCCTCTAAGGGTCTCGGAGTAAAGTAACTAATCAGGTCCGATCTTGTGAAACCAGCAACGCTAGGTGCCGGGCGGTGTCCCAAAAATAGTCTTGATTAGTTACTTGACTCCGAAGCAAGCATGAAATCAAGTATCGTTCGCCAGATGCTTACGGAGCGTGCGCCATGCCCATGAACAGAATCCAGTTTTAGGCTGGTCTGTCGATGAAAGAATTTCAGGCGCAGTACGGCAACGAAGCGCAATGCAAGGCCGCGCTGGTCGAGTCTCGCTGGCCCGATGGCTGGGTGTGCCCTCGATGCAAGGGCACGCGCTACGCCAGCGCCTACAACGGCCGGCGACTGTGGGAATGCCTGAGCCAGTCCTGCCGGTACCAACGCTCGTCGATCATCGGAACGATATTCGAGAAGACGAAATTGCCGCTGACGACCTGGTTTCTGGCGATCTGCCTGGTGACGCAGAGCAAGAACGCCATTAGCGGACTGGAGCCAAACGCGAGCTGGGCGTGAGCTACAAGGCGGTCTGACTCATCAAGCACAAGTTGCTGAAGACCATGTGGCTGCGCGAAGAGCGCCGCCGGATCGACGAACGGACGAGGTCGACGACGCGTATCTGGGCGGGGAACGCTCCGGCGGTAATGGCGTAGCGCGCCCGCGGCAAGACGCCGTTTGTAGCGGCCGTCCAGACCTCTGACGATGGCCGTCCTCTGTTCATGCGACTCTCGCCCGTGCCGGGGGCTTTACCAAAACGGCCCTTGAGGTCTGGGCGGCCAGCAGCCTGATGCCCACCGCGTGCGTCGTTTCCGATGGCCTGTGGTGTTTCGACGGCGTGACGCAAAAGGCTGCCAGTCATGAGCGCGATGTCACGGGCGGTGGCCGTCAGGCCGCGCAGCGCCCCCCGAGTTCCGCTGGGTCAACACGATGCCCGGCAACCTGAAAACGGCCCTCAAGGGCACGTGCCACGCTATCGATCACGCCCAATATGCCCATCGCTATCTCGCTGAATTCGCCTACCGTTTCAACCGCCGTTTCGATTTGCCCGCGATGGCGCCGCACCTGCTTCGGGCCGCCGTTACGACAAAACCTCATCCGCGCCGTGTGTTTAGGGTATCGGAGTAAAGTAACTAATCAGGACCCACCAAATGCGCAAGATGCTGGATGCGCGCAATCCATCCGGTCAACCTGAGATAACCGGGAGACCACCTGCGGTTTCCGGCTAGGCTGGCGCGTTTCTTGTGCGGACGAACCGTTTTGCAGGCCGTTTTGCCGATCGGGCAAGCCGGGGGTCTCCTGTGTCATGAAGTCAAACTACATTTCATGGATTTTTTCTACTTTGGTTACTAATTTAGCGAAAATATACTTTCGTGGCGATCAAAATCGTTGTTTGGCTAGCTGGTGTCGCCAAATTGCCATAATGACGGTGCGCGACCATTCCGGACGGGTTCGAACACATGCGGAAAATGCCACCTCGTTATACACATCTCGCATCAAACGGCCTCGCTACGCAGGGCCCGTAACGTTTCGGCCGCCGTCATGACGCGCTGCAGGCCTTCCTAGATCGTCTTCGCGCCGGGTTCGCCATCGCCTTTGCGGGCAAGAAAGCCACCGCACTGGGTCATCAGTCGAATCATGTCGTTCAACCTTGGCGGGTGCGGCGGCCTTCGTTGGTTCATCAGCAGGTGCGCACTATGGATCCCGTCTGGGTCGAAGAACAATGTACTGGATCCGGTTATTTAGACACGATTTTGCGATCAGGCGGCAAGTGGCAAGAGGGCTGCCTGACGGGCTTCGAGGGGGGGGACTTGAAGCCCAGTTTTTCGAGATGCCGTGTGCGATTGTATCGATCCTTGATACGCGACGGCGGCAGCACGAACTTCTTCAACGTTGTTGAACAGACGCCCGTGGATCGCTTGCTCCTTCATGGTCCGATTGAAACGCTCGGCGACGCCGTTGGTCTGCGGCTCAGCGACGAAGGCGTAGCTCGGCGTAATCCCCCAGAACTTGAGCTGGGCGCGGAAATCGTCCGACCTGTAATGCGAGCCGTGATCTATTCGCAGGGACAGTCCGCGGCCGGCATCAGCGTCGACCGATCCGAACTGCTCGCGCACCCCTTGGCTGATTGGCTCCAGTGCGGCAAAGCGGTCGCCCACCTTGGTGACGTGTGGATGCCCACGCACGCCGCGTCGCAATGATCAACCGAAGCGAAGATCGAGACTAGGCCCTCATCGACGGTTTTAACCTTGGCGCCATCGGTGACCCACATTTCGTTAGGCCGCTCAGTCGTCATTCGACCATCGTGAGCATTGGGCGGTTTCTGCGGTTGCCGATGGGGCGAAAGCAGGCCGTTTTCGCGGATCAGCCGCGAGACACGGGCGCGGGACACGCGGATGTCGTCCTGAATGCGCAAGCGTGCCGAGACCTTGCGCGCCCCTTCGCCGACGAACGGCGTGCGAGTCAGATCGGCGCGAACAGCTGCGAGCAGCTCGTGATCGGGCACCTTGAGCTTTGGGCCACGTCGGACAGGGGCAAGTGGAATGACCTTGTTGAGCGCCCTGGCGCGCTCGGCATAGATCGTGGAGCGCGGAAAGTCGAGCACCTGGCATACCCCCGTTGCAATCCGAAGGGTTTGCCTGTCGCGGAGATCGTATGGCTCGTGTCGACGAGCCCCGGACCATCAAAGGGCGGCGCTCCTGCCGCTCGCGCTCCATGCGCAGCATTTCGACCTCCATGGTCAGTTCGCCGACGCGATGCACGGCTTCCTTGAGCTTGACTTCCAACGGATCGGTCTGGCGCGACTTCAGACCGGCTTCGATGCCTGCCAGGGCGAGTTCGCGCCATTGTTCGAGCCCGGCGATCGTGACGCCAACTTCGCGAGACACCGCGTCAATCCATTCGCCGCACAGCAAGCGCAGGACGACAGCGCGTTTGCGCCCGACGGACCAGCGCTTGAATTTTGGCGGCGCAGGCGGCGTCTACGGCCGCGCTACGCGGCGCGCCTTCCGTCGCCGCCTGCGCAACTTCCTGCACGTCTACCTTCTTCAACATCTCAGACTCCAGTGTGGATGCGTTTTACTCGAAATTTGGGTCTAGCAGGCCATTGAAATACCTCATGTAGCGGTCATCCGCAACGAAGGCATAAACGTTGAACTTACCTGATTAGTTACTTGACTCCGATACCCTCAACACACGGCGCGGATGAGGTTTTGCCGTAACGGCGGCTCGAAGCAGGCGCGGCACCATCGCGGGCAAATCGAAACGGCGGTTAAAACGGTAGGCGAATTCAGCGAGATAGCGATGGGCATATTTGGCGTGATCGATAGCGTGGTACGTGCCCTTGAGGGCCGTTTTCAGGTTGCCTGAGCATCGTGTTTACCCAGCGGAACTCGGGGGCGCTGCGCGGCCTGACGGCCACCGCCCGTGACATGGCGCTCATGACTGGCAGCCTTTTGCATCACGCCGTCGAAACACCACGGGCCATCGGAAACGACGCACGCGGTGGGCATCAGGCTGCTGGCCGCCCAGACCTCAAGGGCCGCTTTGGTAAAGCCCGGCACGGGCCGAAAGCCGCATGAACAGAGGGCGGCCATCGTCAGAGGTCTGCACGGCCGCTACAAACGGCGTCTTGCCGGGCGCGCCACTCCCACAGCCTTACCGCCGGAGCGTTCCCCGCCCAGATACGCGTCGTCGAC
>JAYFRX010000279.1:0-4099 GCA_040946945.1 Burkholderia sp.
CTGTACTGCGAGCCGTGATCCATTCGCAGGGACAGTCCGCGGCCGGCATCAGCTTCGACCGATCCGAACTGCTCGCGCACCCCTTGGCTGATTGGCTCCAGTGCGGCAAAGCGGTCGCCCACTTTGGTGACGTGGATGCCAACACACGCCGCGTCGCAATGATCAACCGTAGCGAAGATCCAGACCGGGCCCTCCTCATCGACGGTTTGAACCTTGGCGCCATCGGTGCCCCACATCTCGTTAGGCCGATCAGTCGTCATTCGACCATCGTAAGCATTGGGCGGTTTCTGCGGTTGCCGATGGGGCGAAAGCAGGCCGTGTTCGCGGATCAGCGGCGAGACACGGGCTCGGGACACGCGGATGTCGTCCTGAATGCGCAAGCGTGCCCAGACCTTGCGCGCCCCTTAGCCGACGAACGGCGTGCGAGTCAGATCGGCGCGAACAGCTGCGAGCCGCTCGTGATCGGGCCACCTTGGGCTTCGGGTCACGTCGGACAGGGGCCAAGTGGAGTGACCTTGTTGAGCGCCCTGGCGCGCTCGGCATAGATCGTGGAGCGCGGCAAGTCGAGCACCTGGCATACCCGTTGCAATCCGAAGGGTTTGCCTGTCGCGGAGAGTCGGCCGGGTGCGGGCGACCATGTAGTCGGCGGCGCGCTGGTGCGCCGTGAGCGGAATGGTGTCGCGGAACTGGGCGGGCACCGGCGCCGCGATGGGCGGCCACGAAGCAGATCTGGCGTGTGGCAAGCCAGAGCTTGGTGCCGACCATCGCGAGGATGGCGGCAGCGAACAGCAGGGTGAACGGGTAGGCGGACATCGGGGGGAAGCCAGTGGTACCTAGTGGTACCTATGCGGGAATTATATGCATTGTATACTTTTGCAGCGGAGGCCCGCTCATCGGACCTCAAACAGGCTTCGGCCGACATGGCAGGGCACTCGCGGCTGCCGATCTTCCAGGGAAAACAGTACCTGATTAGTTACTTGACTCCGAAGCAGGCATGAAACCAAGTATCGTTCGCCAGGTGCTTAGAGGCCAGTTCAAAAACCAATGAGGGGCTGTTTACTTTCTCGGCAAGCTGCTAACCTTGAACGTCTGAACAGCGGAACCCAAGGGATGGAAGCGCCAATCATTGATGACGAATTGTCGACACTGAGCGAACCGTTACTACCGCCGCCCAAGCCCCGGCGCAAAGAGCATCCTGGTCGCCCACGCGTATCGGATCGGGCCGCGTTGAATGGCATCCTGTTCGTGTTGACAACCGGTCTGCGATGGAACTATCTGCCAACCGTATTGGGCTTTGGCTCCGGCCCGACCTGCTGGCGACGACTGAACGACTGGCGCAAAGCAGGAGTATGGAATCGACTGCACGAACCGCTGCTCGACAAATTGCGCGAGGCCGGGCAGATCGATCTTTCATACGCTGCCGTCGATTCCTCGTCGGTACGAACTGTTGGGGCGGGCGAAAAACTGGCCCGAACCCCATAGATCGCGCGCGACCCGGTTCCAAGCACCCCATCCTCGTAGATGCCAATGGCGTTCCCATCAGCGCCATCCTGACCGGCGCGAACCGCAACAACGTCACCCAGTTGCTGCCGCTCGTCGACGCGATTCCCCCGATCCGCGGCGCGCGCGGCCGACCCCTTCAGAGACCCAAGGTCATCTATGCCGATCGTGGTTACGATTCCGATCCGCATCGTCAACGATTGCGCGAACGCGGCATCAAACCGGCGATCGCAAAGGCGCCGGGCGGTGTCCCAAAAATAGTCCTGATTAGTTACTTGACTCCGAAGCAGCCATGAAATCAGGTATCGTTCGCCAGATGCTTACGGAGCGTGCGCCATGCCCATCAACAGACTCCAGTTTCAGGCCGGTCTGTCGATGAAAGAATTTCAGGAGCAGTACGGCAACGAAGCGCAATGCGAGGCCGCGCTGGTCGGGTCTCGCTGGCCCGATGGCTGGGTGTGCCCTCGATACAAGGGCACGCGCTACGCCAGCGCCTACAACGGCCGGCGACTGTGGGAATGCCTGAGCCAGTCCTGCCGGTACCAATGCTCGTCGATCGTCGGAACGATATTCGAGAAGACAAAATTGCCGCTGACGACCTGGTTTCTGACGATCTACCTGGTGACGCAGAGCAAGAACGCCATCAGCGGACTGGAGCTCAAACGCCAGCTTGGCGTGAGCTACAAGACGGTCTGGCTCATCAAGCACAAGTTGCTGGAGACCATGTGGCTGCGCGAAGAGCGACGCCGGCTCGATGAACAGGTCGAGGTCGACGACGCGTATATGGGCGGGGAACGCTCCGGCGGTAAGGCTGGGCGGGCGCGCCCGCGGCAAGACGCCGTTTGTAGCGGCCGTGCAGACCTCCGACGATGGCCGCCCTCTGTTCATATGCGGCTCTCGCCCGTGCCGGGCTTTACCAAAGCGGCCCTTGAGGTCTGGGCGGCCAGCAGCCTGATGCCCACCGCGTGCGTCGTTTCCGATGGCCTGTGGTGTTTCGACGGCGTGAGGCAAAAGGCTGCCAGTCATGAGCGCCATGCCACGGGCGGTGGCCGTCAGACCGCGCAGCGCCCCCCGAGTTCCGCTGGGTCAACACGATGCTCAGCAACCTGAAAACAGCCCTCAAGGGCACGTACCACGCTATCGATCACGCCAAATATGCCCATCGCTATCTCGCTGAATTCGTCTACCGTTTCAACCGCCGTTTGGATTTGCCCGCGATGGTGCCGCGCTTGCTTCGGGCGACCGTTACGGCAAAACCTCATCCTCGCCGTGTGTTAAGGGTCTCCAGTTAAAGTAGTAACTACTCAGGAAACGGTATGACCAAACTCCCCGAATCCCCCGGCCAGAACACGCTCATGCGCAACGAGCTCAATCTCGTCTGGCTCGACATGGAAATGACGGGTTTGAACCCGGATAGCGACCGTATCATCGAGATCGCCGTGGTCGTCACCAATTCGACGCTCGACAAGGCCGTGGAAGGCCCGGTGCTGGCGATCCACCAGAGCGACGAGACGCTCGCCAAGATGGATGCCTGGAACCAGTCGACGCACGGCCGCTCGGGCCTGATCGACCGCGTACGCGCCTCCACCTTGAACGAGGCCGAGGCGGCCGCGCAGATCCAGGCCTTCCTGCCGCAGTACGTGGTGCCGGGCAAGTCGCCGATGTGCGGCAACTCGATTTGCCAGGACCGCCGCTTCATGGCGCGCTGGATGCCCGAGCTGGAAAGCTTCTTCCACTACCGCAACCTCGACGTCAGCACCCTCAAGGAGCTGTGCCGCCGCTGGCAGCCCGCGATCTACAAGGGTTTCCAGAAGCGGGCGATGCATACCGCGCTGGCCGACATCCACGAGTCGATCGACGAACTCAAGTACTACCACGAGCATTTTCTGATTCCGGCGGCCAGCGCCGGTACCACGGAAGTCTGAACCCGGCCCCCGGAGGGTGGCCTGGACGGGCCCGCTCCATCGGCCCTGAACCGGGCTTCGCCAGATCTGGCCGGCCCTCAGGTCTGGCGCGGCGGACGCTGCGCGCTCTTGGGCCGGAACGCGGCCGCCGCTTCCGCCCGCGTCTCGATGTAAGGGCCCGCCGATCAGGTCGATCCAGTAGGGCACGGCGGCGAAAATGCCCGGCACCACCACCTTGCCGGCCTCGTCGAGCAAGCCGTCCAGGTTTCCTTGACGTATAGGAAATCCTGATTAGTTACTTGACTCCGAAGCAGGCCTGAAATCAGGTATCGTTCGCCAGATGCTTACGGAGCGTGCGCCATGCTCATGAACAGACTCCAGTTTCAGGCCGGTCTGTCGATGAAAAAATTTCAGGAGCAGTACGGCAACGAAGCCCAATGCGAGGCCGCGCTAGTCGGGTCTCGCTGGCCCGATGGCTGGGTGTGCCCTCGATGCAAGGGCACGCGCTGCGCCAGCGCCTACAACGGCCGGCGACTGTGGGAATGCCCGAGCCAGTACTGCCGGTACCAATGCTCGTCGATCGTCGGAACGATATTCGAGAAGACGAAATTGCCGCTGACGACCTGGTTTCTGGCGATCTACCTGGTGACGCAGAGCAAGAACGCCATCAGCGGACTGGGGCTCAAACGCTAGCT
>JAYFRX010000280.1:0-4064 GCA_040946945.1 Burkholderia sp.
TCCGCGGCGCGCGCGGCCGACCACTTCAGAGACCCAAGGTCATCTATGCCGATCGTAGTTACGATTTCGATCCGCATCGTCAACGATTGCGCGAACGCGGCATCAAACCGGTGATCGCAAGGCGCCGCACTGAACATGGCAGTGGTCTGGGCAAATTCCGTTGGGTCGTTGAACGGACTCACTCGTGGCTCCACAACTTCCGTCGTCTTCGCATACGCTTCGATCGTCGAGCTGACATTCACGAAGCATTCTTAAAATTCGGCTGCGCCCTCGTCTGCTGGAACATCTTCAGGCGTACCGAGCAGTCTTTTTGAACTGGCCTCTTAGCCCGCAGGGCTCGAGCGAACCGCGGCCGGCGCGCACCAGCACCGGCGCGTCCACCGCGCAGGTCGACGATGGTCGAGGGCTCGCGCGGGCAAGCACCGCCGTCGATTACCAGATCCACCTGCTTTTCCAGGCGTTCGCGGATTTCCTCGGGATCGTTGAGCGGATCGCTGTCGGGCGGCAGGATCAGGGTGATGCCGAGCAGCGGCTGGCCGAGCGTCTCAATCACCGCCAGCGTAATCGCATGATACGGCACGCGCAGCCCGATGGTCTTGCGCGAGGGATGCGAGAGCCGGCGCGGCACCTCCTTGGTGGCCTGCAGCACGAACACGTAGGGCCCCCCGGCGTGACCGACTTGATCAGCCGGTACTGATGGTTGTCGACCATCGCGAAATTGGCCAGCTCGGACAGGTCGCGCACCAGCAAAGACAGCAGTGGCTTGTCGTCGAGCCCGCGGATCTTGCGCACGCGCTCGACCGCGGCCTTGTCGTCGAGATGGCAGGCCAGCGCATAGCTGGAGTCGGTCGGCAATGGCGATCACGCTGCCCTGCCTCACGATCTCAACGGCCTGGCGCACCAGCCTCGGCTGCCGATTTTCCGGGTAAATCCTGAAGTACTGGGACATGGGATCAGTGGGTAAGTGGGCGTCGCCCGCGCGTGCATGGCGCGCCGGGCGCGGCCGTGGGTCAGAGCCAGCGTTCCCAGACCGTTTTCAGGTCCGGCGGCAGCGGCGGCAGACTGCCTAGCTCGACGACGCTCTCGCCGGGCGCATGGAAATCGGAACCGCGCGACGCCTCGAAGCCGTAGCGCCGCGCGACGTCCGCGTACTCGCGATACTGGTCGGGCGTGTGGCTGCCCGTGACGACCTCGATTGCGCGGCCGCCGAAATCGATGAACTCGCCGAACAGCGTGCCGAACTCGACCGGCGTGCAGGCGTAGCGGCCCGGATGCGCGATCACGGCTTCGCCGCCGGCCTGCTGGATCCAGCCGACCACGTCATCCAGCTTCGCCCAACGATGCGGCACGCAGCCGGGCTTGCCGTCGCCGAGATAGCGCGCGAACACCTCGGAGGTGCTGGCCGCATGGCCAGCCTCGACGAGGTAGCGCGCGAAATGCGTGCGAGAAATAACGTCCGGGTTCGATACGTAGCGCAGCGCCCCTTCGTAGGCACCGGGGATGCCGATCTCGGCGAGCCGCTCGCCCATCTCGAGCGCGCGCGCAGCGCGGCCGTTGCGGGTGCGATAGAGGCCGTCGACCAGCGCGGGCGCGGCCGGATCGATGTTGAGACCGACGATGTGGACTGTGCGCGAGGCCCAGGTAACCGAGATCTCGACGCCGCAGACATAGTGCATGCCGAGCGCCTGCGCGGCCTCGCGCGCCGCGAACTGGCCACCGACCTCGTCGTGGTCGGTCAGCGCCCACAGCGTGACGCCCGCCGCGTGCGCGCGCTGCGCAACCTCGGCGGGCGTCAGGGCACCGTCGGAGACGTTGGAATGACAGTGCAAATCGGCGTTTATCGTCGGAATCGTGGACATTCAGACATTCTACTGCAACGCCGCACGATCGCCGCAGAGCCAGGCCCGTCCGCAGTATCAGGCGCAGAAGACCTTGATCAGCGCCGCGATCCGCTCTGGCTGGTCGTGATGCACCATGTGGCCGGCTTCCTCGATAGTCTTTTCCCGCCAGTCGGGGAAGGCGGCGAAGCGCTTGCGGAATTCGTCGAGCGGGATCCGGCCGGCCAGCATGCGCAGCGTCGACGAATCGACCGCCTCGACATGCAGCACCTTGGCGCGCACCCGCGACCATATCGCCATCACCTCGTCGAGCCGATACAACAGCGGCCCGGCCTGCTTGTGCGCAGAATCGGCCAGCAGGTGGTACTGGCCGTCGCCCTCGCGGCGTGCCCAGTGGTTGGCGAGAAAGCGCGGAGAAAGCGCGCGCGCTGGCGCGAGCCGCGGGTTGGTCTTCATCAGCCGCTCGGCCACCTCGCCGAGCGAAGCATAGGGCTTCAGGAGCGGCGGATCGCGCAGCTCGTCGAGCCAGGAGGCCAGCCGCAGCGGCACCTGCGAGGCCAGCTGGGGTGCCAACCCGAAACCCTCCAGGTCGACCACGCGGCGCACCCGCTCGGGCCGCGCGGGCATACAGGCAGACCACGTTCGCCCCCATGCTGTGGCCGACCAGGTTGACCTCGCCGCTCGGCGTGTAATGGTCGATCAGCGCCTCGAGATCGCCGAGGTAGTCTATGAACCAGTAATGGCCGACGCCCTGTGCGGCCACCGGCCAGTCGGACAGCCCGAAGCCGCGCGCGTCGGGCGCAATCACCTGCCAGCCGCCGGCCAGCGCGTCGACCACGAACTGGAACGAGGCGGCCACGTCCATCCAGCCGTGCAGCATGTAGAGCACCGGCGCGCCGGGCCGCCCCCAGCGGCGCACGTACAGGCGCGCGCCTCGCACGGTCACGAATTCGGAAATGGAGTCGGAATGGGTCTGGGTCATCGTGGCCGACAAAAAAGAATGGGCGTCGGATTACATTGGCGACGCCGCGACGATGTGTGCACCGCTGGCGAGGTGGCGTATGTGTCGAGGCACTTCTCTAGCAGGCCGTTGAAATACCTCATGTAGCGGTCATCCACAACGAAGGCGTAAACGTTGAACTTACCTGATTAATTAGGGGTCAGTTCAAAAACCCGCCTGATTAGTTACTTGACTCCGAAGCAGGCATGAAATCAGGTATCGTTCGCCAGATGCTTACGGAGCGTGCGCCATGCCCATGAACAGAATCCAGTTTCAGGCCGGTCTGTGGATGAAAGAATTTCAGGAGCAGTACGGCAACGAAGCGCAATGCGAGGCTGCGCTGGTCCGGTCTCGCTGGCCCGATGGCTGGGTGTGCCCTCGATGCAAGGGCACGCGCTACGCCAGCGCCTACAACGGCCGGGAACTGTGAGAATGCCTGAGCCAGTCCTGCCGGTACCAATGCTCGTCGATCGTCGGAACGATATTCGAGAAAACGAAATTGCCGCTGACGACCTGGTTTCTGGCGATCTACATGGTGACGCAGAGCAAGAACGCCATCAGCGGACTGGAGCTCAAACGCCAGCTGGGCCTGAGCTACAAGACGGTCTGGCTCATCAAACACAAGTTGCTGGAGACCATGTGGCTGCCCGAAGAGCGACGCCGGCTCGACGAACGGGTCGAGGTCGACGACGCGCATCTGGGCGGCGAACGCTCCGGCGGTAAGGCTGCGGGCGTGGCGCGCCCGGCAAGACGCCGTTTGTAGCGGCCGTGCAGACCTCTGACGATGGCCGCCCTCTGTTCATGCGGCTCTCGCCCGTACCGGGCTTTACCAAAGCGGCCCTTGAGGTCTGGGCGGCCAGCAGCCTGATGCCCACCGCGTGCGTCGTTTCCGATGGCCTGTGGTGTTTCGATGGCGTGACGCAAAAGGCTGCCAGTCATGAGCGCCATGTCACGGGCGGTGGCCGTCAGGCCGCGCAGCGCCCCCGAGTTCCGCTGGGTCAACACGATGCTCGGCAAGCTGAAAACGGCCCTCAAGGGCACGTACCACGCTATCGATCACGCCAAATATGCCCATCGCTATCTCGCTGAATTTGCCTACCGTTTCAACCGCCGTTTCGATTTGCCCGCGATGGCGCCGCGCCTGCTTCGGGCCGCCGTTACGACAAAACCTCATCCTCGCCGTGTGTTGATGGTCTCGGAGTCAAGTAACTAATCAGAAAAATAGT
>JAYFRX010000281.1:0-4054 GCA_040946945.1 Burkholderia sp.
GAACGCCATTGGCATCTACGAGGATGGGGTGCTTGGAACCGGGTCGCGCGCGATCCGTGGGGTTCGGGCCAGTTTTTCGCCCGCCCCAACAGTTCGTACCGACGAGGAATCGACGGCAGCGTATGAAAGATCGATCTGCCCGGCCTCGCGCAACGTGTCGAGCAGCAGTTCGTGCAGTCGATCCCATACTCCTGCTTTACGCCAGCCGTTCAGTCGTCGCCAGCAGGTCGCGCCGGAGCCAAAGTCCAATAGGGTTGGCAGATGGTTCCATCGCAGACCGGTTTTCAACACGAACCGGATGCCATTCAACGCGGCCCAATCCGATACGCGTGGGCGACCCAGGATGCTCTTTGCGCCGGGGCTTGGGCGGCGGCAGTAACGGTTCGATCAGTGTCCACCAGTCGTCATCAATGATTGGCGCTTCCATCCCTTGGGTTCCGTTGTTCAGACATCCAAGGCTAACAGCTTGCCGAGAAAGTAAACAGCCCCTCATTGTTTTTTGAACTGGCCTCTTAGGCCGCCGTCATGACGCGCTGCAAGCCTTCCCAGATCGTCTTCGTGCCGGGTTCGCCATCGCCTTTGTGGGCAAGAAAGGCCACCGCACTGGGCCACCAGGCGAACCATGTCGTTCAACCTTGGCGGGTGCGGCGGGCTTCGTTGGTTCATCGGCAGGTGCGCACTATGGATCTCGTCTGGGTCGAAGAACAATGCTGCCTCGAAATCCGGGCAGGTTTGTACCGAATCGGATTGTTTAGACACGATTTTGCGATCAGGCGGCAAGTGGCAAGAGCGCTGCCTGACGGAATTCGAGGGGTGTCTTGAAACCCAGTTTTTCGAGACGCCATTCGCGATTGTATCGGTCCTTGAACGCGACGGCGGCAGCACGAACTTCTTCAACGTTGTTCAACAGACGCCCGTGGATGGCTTGCTCCTTCATGGTCCGATTGAAACGCTCGGCGACGCCGTTGATCTGCGTCTCAGCGACGAAGGCGTAGCTCGGCGTAATCCCCCAGAATTTGAGCTGGGCGCGGAAATCGTCCGACCTGTACTGCGAGCCGTGATCCATTCGCGGGGACAGTCCGCGGCCGACATCAGCTTCGGACCGATCCGAACTGCTCGCGCACCCCTTGGCTGATTGGCTCCAGTGCGGCAAAGCGGTCGCCCACTTTGGTGACGTAGATGCCAACACACGCCACGTCGCAATGATCAACCGCAGCGAAGATCCAGACCAGGCCCTCATCGACGGTTTGAACCTTGGTACCATCGGTGCCCCACAGAGCTATTGTCAAATCTGGTGTACGAGCGATCGGCGGCATGATCAGGTGCCAGCGGTTGCTGAGCCGGTGTGCTGTCGATCACCGGGGTTCCGTCCTTGAAGGGAATGCCCTTCAGAAGCTGTTTGAGCTTGTCGACGCCGGGGATGCGGCGCCATGATTTCTCGGCGGACTCGATAAGCTTGAACGCCATGCCGAGGAACGTCGCGCGCGACAAGCAGCTGCGAGTGCGCGTAGTGCGATGACGCACCGTTGCGAACGTCGACTCGATCGGGTTGGTTGTTCTGACGCGCTGCCAGTGTTCTGCAGAAAAGTCGTAGAACACCAGCAGTTCGTCACGGTCTTTTGTGAGCTTCTGACAGTTTTCAGATATTTGGCCGAATCCGTCGCGACCAACTGATCGAAAGTGACAAGGGCCTCGGCACGCGTTGCGGCGTGCCAGATTGCTGAGCGCGCTGCCTTCGCCCGAGCACGCTGCGATTTGGGCAAGGCGTTCAGTACGTTGCCGATCTTGTGAAAGCAGCAACGCTAATGCCGTGTTTGCGGAAATACTTCCTCGAGTGCGGCCCCATCGTGCCGTCGCCGCTGGCCAGCAATGGCCCCGCTTTTGCAGCCCGCGAGCCTTCAGGTCCAGCAACAGTTCCAGCCACGAATCCTTCGACGCGTGAACCGGACAGGTCACGCTTGTTCCACTGCTCAAATTCGAATTGAACTTCGCCCCCGAGCCCGAACGGTCGCGCACCTTCGGCGCCTGGACCGGCACCGGACCGATGGCCGTGACGCTTTCGCGCTCAGGCAGATAACCATTGCGCACGATCGCGCGCCGGCCGTCCAGCGTCTTCACGTTCGAATACTGTTCGAGCAACGCCGCCCATTCCGCCTCGATGGCCTGATGGATAACCTACCGTGCGCCTTGCCGGATCAACTCATCCAGACCGCAGGGCCCCTTGATTGCCGTTTCTGCTGCTTGACTGCTCTGCGCTTCCTGCGTACGTTTCGGGCGGTGTCCCATTCGTGTCAGATCCAGGCGGTTGACCGTGAACGTTTCCTCAAGCCCCTCAAGCAGCGAGGCCGCCGCGTCCGGATGGTCGGTCTTCAACCATGCCGCCTGGGCCTTCAGCCGAGCGAGGCCGTCGTCGGCCGGCAGCTTGTACGCGGCACGCATGACCGAGGCGACCTGCTGTCGGGTCTGCTTCGCCAGCCGTTCGGTCACGTTGCGAATCTTGTGGGTCCGGCACCGCTGGACGTGGGCACCTTCGCCGAACACTGCCTGGATCGCCGAGCGCAGCGCCTTCGACCCATCAATCACGAACAGATAGTCCCGGTCGGTCGCCAGCCCGCGTTCGATCAGGCTATTCAGCAGATCCTTAACGACTTCGGCGTTCTCGCTCGAACCGCTCGCCAGCCCCATCAAATGCTTCTGGGCGTCGCTCTCGACGCCAATCGCGGTGAGAATGTGGCACCCATCGACGATGATGCCGTCCAGGTAGCTGGCTAGGATCTCATGATCCTCGAAGCGACGCTCCATCAGCCCGTCAAGCTTCTTCTTGCTCGCCTTCACGAACTCGCGCGAGACGCTGCTCTTCGAGATGCCGACGGTGGGGGCCATTTCAGGCAACGCCTCGTCATACTTTCGGGTCGACACGCCGCTGACCATGATGTCGTAGATGCGCTGCGTGAGCCGTTCCTCGTCGCGCAGCTGCGTGTAGGCGGAAATTGGCACTTCCTTGCCGCGCTTGTCCCGCAGGCGTGGCCGCTGAACCCGCAGCTTGCGTTCGTCCATCACGATTCGGCCGGGCTGCGAGCCATGCCAGCGCACGTCGCCGGCGGCACGCCCCGCGCGCTTGTCGCCGGCCACCTCGCGCGCAGACACCACATCAGCAATTGTTCGACGAGCGCGCGGCCAGCGTCGTACATCCGCGCGTCAACACTGATGCGCGTGTTCTGGATCAGATCGCGCATCGGAAGCCACAACTGTTCGTGCTCGGCAAAACTAGCGCGCAGGGCCTCGTGCTCCTGTTTGCCGACGACCGTCAGCGGCAACTTGGCGCGACGCCCGGGTTTCTTGGTAGGCTTCATCTCGGCGGTTCTCCTGTTCTGGAGCTTGGTCTTGGAAACCCGATGCTCTCGGATTCCTGCGGGAACCGCCGCCTTCAACTATTCGAGGATGAGGTTTTGTCGTAACGGCGGCCCGAAGCAGGCGCGGCGCCATCGCCGGCAAATCGAAACGGCGGTTGAAACGGTAGGCGAATTCAGCGAGATATCGATGGGCATATTGGGCGTGATCGATAGCGTGGTACGTGCCCTTGAGGGCCGTTTTCAGGTTGCCGAGCATCGTGTTGACCCAGCGGACCTCGGGGGCGCTGCGCGGCCTGACGGCCACCGCCCGTGACATGGCGCTCATGACTGGCAGCCTTTTGCGTCACGCCGTCGAAACACCACAGGCCATCGGAAACGACGCACGCGGTGGGCATCAGGCTGCTGGCCGCCCAGACCTCAAGGGCCGCTTTGGTAAAGCCCGGCGCGGGCGAGAGCCGCATGAACAGAGGGCGGCCATCGTCAGAGGTCTGCACGGCCGCTACAAACGGCGTCTTGCCGGGCGCGCCACGCCCACAGCCTTACCGCCGGAGCGTTTCCCGCCCAGACACGCGTGCTCGACCTCGACCCGTTCGTCGAGCCGGCGTCGCTCTTCGCGCAGCCACATGGTCTCCAGCAACTTGTGCTTGATGAGCCAGACCGTCTTGTAGCTCACGCCCAGCTGGCGTTTGAGCTCCAGTCCG
>JAYFRX010000282.1:0-4044 GCA_040946945.1 Burkholderia sp.
GCGGTTCATCTTCTTGCGGAACACTGCTTTGCCCTGACGGTCTTGCCCGTGCAGGTGAAACGAGTGCTTGCCCAGATCAATGCCAACCAGCGTTACGTTCTGCATGATGGTCCTCCAAAAAGAAAACCCCCTACCGCGTTACCCGCATGTAGGGTGGGGGTGACCATCTCATTAACTGGAGCGCTAGGCTCCGGTTTTGCCGAGGGCGCGGGGCCGCCGGGATCAGTCGACGAAGGCGCGCTCGATCACGTAGTGGCCCGGCGCGTTGTTCTTGCCTTCCACTAGACCGGCCTGCTTGAGCAGTTCGGTGGTGTCCTTGAGCATGGCGGTGCTGCCGCACAGCATCACGCGGTCGTTCTTGGGCGAGAACGGCGGCACGTCGAGGTCGGTGAACAGCTTGCCAGTAGTGATCAGGTCGGTGATGCGGCCCTCGTTGTCAAAGGCCTCGCGCGTCACCGTCGGGTAATAGACCAGCTTTTCCTTGATGATGTCGCCCAGGTACTCGTGGCCCGGCAGGTCGTGCTTGATGAAGTCCATATAGGCCAGCTCGCCCTTCAGGCGGCAGCTATGGGTCAGCACGACCTTGTCAAAGCGTTCGTAGATGTCCGGGTCGCGGATTATCGACATGAAGGGTGCTAGGCCCGTGCCGGTGGACAATAACCACAACGTCTTGCCGGGCAGCAGGTTGTCGGCGATCAGGGTGCCGGTGGACTTCTTGCCGATCAGGACCGGGTCACCCACCTTCAGGTGCTGCAGACGCGAAGTGAGCGGGCCGTCCTGCACCTTGATGCTGAAGAACTCGAGGTGTTCCTCGTAGTTCGGGCTGACGATCGAGTAGGCGCGCGCGCGCGGCTTGCCGTCGACCTCGAGGCCGACCATTGTAAATTCACCATTGTTGAAGCGCAGGCCCTGGTCGCGGGTGCAGGTGAAGCTGAACAGCGTATCGGTCCAGTGGTGGACGGACAGGACGGTAGCGGTATCGAATTTGCTCATGGAATAAACGGGTCGGATACGAGACGGAAACCGGGGGCACAGGCCCGATCCGAAAACCGGCCCATGGCGGGCGCGTCACTCTCGAAAGTGCACACCCACCCCCCTTACCCGTTACCAGACTTAGTATTCTACCCTGCCTCGGCACCGCGCGCTTGACCCCGGTGAGCGCGCGAAAATCCCGTCCCGGAAAGCCGGGGCGGGAGCTTTCGGATTCCTGTCCATTCTCGAAGCGCGGCGCTTCAGTCCAGGCGCAGCCGCGTGATATAGGGCAGGCAGTCGGACAGCCAGGCGGTGTCGTCGGTCGGTGCCTGCCACTCCAGCGGGGTCAGGCCGCGCACGAACATCTTGTCGAGCCTGAGCGCCGGCGAAAAGGTCGGGAAAGTGCGCCCCCGATTCGCCGAGCAGGGTAGCGACCTCGGACAGGCCGGTCTCGCTGAACAGCGGTACCGAATCGTTGCGCCAGTCGTTGAAGTTGCCGGCCAGTACCAGCGGGCCGTCCTGGGCGTCTGTGCGTGATTCAGGTCATCTGGCGCAGTCGCTGCGGCGCGCATGAGCGCCAGGTGGGCCGCACAGCAGCGTGATCGGCGCGGCACCGACCAGGGCGGCACGCGCCACCAGCAGGCCGCGCCGCTCGAAGCGGGTGCGCGGAGATGTCCCAGCGCCCGCCCAGGTCGAGCGGATGCGGCGAGAGGATCGCGTTGCCGTGCCGCCAGGACGGCTTGAGAACACATTGGAGCCGAGCGCCATCTGCCAGTCCAGCGCGCGGGCAATCTCGGTGGCCTGGCAGTGCCAGATGTCGTCGACCGGATCCTCCATCGGCGCGCCAAAGCCCGAGGCCAGCACCAGCTGCTGGCATGCGCTTGGCCATAGCCTCCTGCAGGAAGTAGATGTCGGCATGAGTCGATTCGACCCAGCGGCGCATCGCGTTCCAGGCGGTGAAGCTGAGCGGCGAGCGGCCATTGTGCAGATTCCAGCTGACCGCGGTGATCTCGTTCGGGGCCGCTTGCGGCGCGGCGAACGGCAGGGCCTGGGGCGCGCGTGCATGCCTCAGCCCTGCACGACGTGGGTGCGGACCTGGTAGAGAGCAGGCGCGCCTTCTTGTCGGCCGGCGCCCAGTCGGTCCAGCTCTCGGCATGGACCGCCAGGCTGGGGTGGCTGGCCGAGAGCTGGCGCGGCGCGAGGGAGCAGCCGTCGCTGCGTCGGCTCCGGTTTTTCTAGACACAGATTTGGGGTAAAACGTGTCATCCAAACTGGATCCTGAGATGTTGAAGAAGGTAGACGTGCAGGAAGTTGCGCTGGCGGCGACGGAGGGCGTGCGTAGCGCGGCCGTAGATGCCGCCACAGCGCCGCCAAATTCAAGCGCTAGTCCGTCCGGGCGCAAACGCGCTGTCGTCCTGCGCTTGCTGCGCGGCGAATTGATTGACGCGGTGTCTCGCGAAGTTGGCATCACGATCGCCGAGCTCGAACAATGGCGCGAACTCGCCCTGGCAGGCATCGAAGCCGGTCTGAAGTCGCGCCAGACCGATCCGTTGAAAGTCAGGCTCAAGGAAGCCGTGCATCGCGTCGGCGAACTGACCATGGAGGTCGAAATGCTGCGCATGGAGCGCAAGCGGCAGGAGCGCCGCCCTTTGATCGTCCGGAGTTCGTCGACATGAGCCACACGATCTCCGCGACAGGCAAACCCTTCGGATTGCAACGGGTATGCCAGGTGCTCGACTTTCCACGCTCCACGATCTATGCCGAGCGCGCCAGGGCGCTCAACAAAGTCACCCCACTTGCCCCTGTCCGACGCGGCCCGAAGCCCAAGGTGCCCGATCACGAGCTGCTCGCAGCTGTTCGCGCCGATCTGACTCGCACGCCGTTCGGCGGCGAAGGGGTGCCCAAGGTCTGGGTACGCTTGCGCATTCAGGACGACATCCACGTGTCCCGAGCCCGTGTTTCGCCGCTGATGCGCGAACACGGCCTGTTTTCGCCCCATCGGCAACCGCAGAAACCCGCCCAATGCTCACGATGGTCGAATGACGACTGATCGGCCTAACGAGATGTGGGGCGCCGATGGCGCCAAGGTTTAAACCGTCGATGAGGGCCTGTCTGGATCTTCGCTACGGTTGATCATTGCGACGCGGCGTGTGTTGGCATCCACACCACCAAAGTGGGCGACCGCTTTGCCGCACTGGAGCCAATCAGCCAAGGGGTGCGCGAGCAGTTCGGATCGGTCGAAGCTGATGCCGGCCGCCGACTGTCCCTGGGAATGGATCACGGCTCGCAGTACAGGTCGGACGATTTCCGCGCCCAGCTCAAGTTCTGGGGGATTACGCCGAGCTACGCCCTCGTCGCTGAGCCGCAGCCCAACGGCGTCGCCGAGCGTTTCAATCGGACCATGAAGGAGCAAGCCATCCACGGACGGCTGTTCAACCACGTTGAAGAAGTTCGTGCTGTCGCCGTCGCGTTCAAGGAACGATACAATCGCGAATGGCGTCTCGAAAAACTGGCTTCAAGACACCCCTCGAAGCCTGTCAGGCACCGTTCTTGCCGCTTGCCGCCTGATCGCAAAATCGTGTCTAAACAACCCAATCCAGTACACCCATCTCCTTGGTCTCGGTTGTTCCGATGCCTGAGGTTAACAGTTCGCCGCGAAAGTTAACAGTCCCAATTGGCCTTTTTGAAACCGTCTCTTAGCGCATCAACGACGGATACTTCAACGGCCTGCTAGAAAAACTCGCGCCGCTACAGCTTGGCAAGCCCGCCGAGGTGGTGACGTCGGAAAGCCTGGCCGAGGTGTTCGGCGTGCGGGCGCGGATCGAGCCCTGCTCGCAGGGGACACCGGCAGGTGGTGATCGACGGGCTGGCGCTGGGCACCTGAGGCGTGAGCTCGAAGCAATCATGGCGGGCAACGGCCGGCCCCGCATCGCGCGGCACCGGTCGTTAATGAGATGGTCACCCCCACCTTACATGCGGGTAACGCGGTAGGGTGTTTTCTTTTTGGAGGACCATCATGCAGAACGTAACGCTGGTTGGCATTGATCTGGGCAAGCACTCGTTGCACCTGCA
>JAYFRX010000283.1:0-4044 GCA_040946945.1 Burkholderia sp.
CATGGCAGTGGTCTGGGCAAATTCCGTTGGGTCGTTGAACGGACTCACTCGTGGCTCCACAACTTCCGTCGTCTTCGCATACGCTTCGATAGTCGAGCTGACATTCACGAAGCATTCTTCAAATTCGGCTGCGCCCTCGTCTCCTGGAACATCTTCAGGCGTACCGAGCAGTCTTTTTGAACTGGCCTTTAAGCGACTCGGCCCGACCGTTTCCGCGTTTGCGCGCGCGTCGGGCATGATGGTGATGGCGTGTCGGAGTCGGGGTAGATCAAGGGAGATCGTGGGCACGATCCATCCAAATCTACCCGGTTAAGAGTGTGGGGTGTGGGCGGGGTGAGGGGTTTTAGTTTGTCAGCCACATTTCAAGGCAGCAATTCGTCGATGCGAGAGATCTTGTGATCAGCGATGTGGGTCAGGACGTATTTCAGGCAGGCACGCGGGTTGATCCCGTTGAGCTTGCGCGTCCCCCGCAAGCTATCTATCGCGGCGGCCCGCTCGCCCCCGCTGTCGGAGCCCGGAGTCGACGGCTCGAACAATGGCGCGAACTCGCCCCTGGCAGGCATCGTAGCCAGTCTGAAGTCGCGCCAGACCGATCTGTTGGAAGTCAAGCTCAAGGAAGCCGTGCATCGCGTCGGCGAACTGACCATGGAGGTCGAAATGCTGCGCATGGAGCGCGAGCGGCAGGAGCGCCGCCCTTTGAGCGTCCGAAGCTCGTCGACATGAGCCACACGATTTCCGCGACAGGCAAACCCTTCGGACCGCAATTGGTATGCCAGGTGCTCGACTTTCCGCGCTCCACGATCTATGCCGAGCGCGCCAGGGCGTTCAACAAGGTCACCCCACTTGCCCCTGTCCGACGTGGCCCAAAGCCCAAGGCGCCCGATCACGAGCGGCTCGCAGCTATTCGCGCCGATCTGACTCGCACGCCGTTCGTCGGCGAAGGGGGCGCGCGCAAGGTCTGGGCACGCTTGTGCATTCAGGACGACATCCGCGCGTGTCCCGCGCCCGTGTCTCGCCGCTGATGCGCGAACACGGCCTGCTTTCGCCCCATCGGCAACCGCAGAAACCGCCCAATGCTCACGATGGTCGAATGACGACTGATTGGCCTAACGAGAGGTGGGGCACCGATGGCGCCACGGTTTAAACCGTCGATGAGGGCCTGTCTGGGTCTTCGCTACGGTTGATCATTGCGACGCGGCGTGTGTTGGCATCCACGTCACCAAAGTGGGTGACCGCTTTGCCGCACTGGAGCCAGTCAGCCAAGGGGTGCGCGAGCAGTTCGGATCGGTCGAAGCTGATGCCGGCCGCGGACTGTCCCTGCGAATGGATCACGGCTCGCAGTACAGGGCGGACGATTTCCGCGCCCCGCTCAAGTTCTGGGGGATTACGCCAAGCTACGCCTTCGTCGCTGAGCCGCAGACCCACGGCGGCGCCGAGCGTTTCAATCGGACCATTAAGGAGCAAGCCATCCACGGACGGCTGTTCAACAACGTTGAAGAAGTTCGTGCTGCCGCCGTCGCGT
This sequence comes from Burkholderia sp., assembly GCA_040946945.1. Classification (GTDB taxonomy): domain Bacteria; phylum Pseudomonadota; class Gammaproteobacteria; order Burkholderiales; family Burkholderiaceae; genus Burkholderia. The sequence continues at coordinate 1,523 of JAYFRX010000283.1, forward strand.
TCAAGGACCAATACAATCGCGAATGGCGTCTCGAAAAAACCGGGCTTCAAGACACCCTTCGAAGCCCGTCAGGCACCGCTCTTGCCAATTGCCGCCTGATCGCAAAATTGTGTCTAAACAACCGGATCCGGTACACTGTTTTTGCTGCTTGACTGTTCTGCGCTTCCTGCGTACGTTTCGCCATAGTAGTGAGCCTCCGGTTGCTAGGCGTTACCGCGGAAAGCAACATGCTCACGCCACCGCCACCGCCTTCTCAAATCCCTCCCGACCGCCGTACACCAGATTCAACATTAACTCGCGGCTCGCGCAACAGGCCATGAACCAGAACCGACCAGGAAATCCGCGCATGCGCGAAACCGTGCTCGAAGCGAGCGGCATCACCAAATCGTTCCAGCAGGGTGGGCTCGATGTACGCGTGCTGGCCAACGCCTCCGTCACCGTCCATCGCGGCGAGAAACTGGCGATCGTGGGTGCCTCTGGCTCGGGCAAGAGCACCCTGCTGCACGTGCTGGGCGGGCTCGACGAGCCGGGAACGGGCGAGGTCTCGCTAGTCGGCAAGCCCTTCACGCGGCTCGGCGAGCGCGAGCGCAACGAACTGCGCAATCGTGCGCTGGGTTTCGTCTATCAGTTCCATCACCTGCTGCCCGAATTCTCGGCGCTCGACAATGTCGCGATACCGCTGCGGATCCGTCGGCTCAGCGAGGCCGAGGCGCGTCACGACGCGCAGGAGATGTTGGAACGGGTCGGTCTCGACCATCGCGCCCGGCATCGCCCGGGCGAGCTGTCGGGCGGCGAGCGGCAGCGCGTGGCCGTGGCGCGAGCGCTGGTGATCAAGCCGACCTGCGTGCTGGCCGACGAACCCACCGGCAATCTCGATGGTTCGACCGCCGACAACGTCTTCAACCTGATGCTCGAACTGTCGCGCACGCTCGACACCAGCTTCGTGATCGTCACCCACGACCCCGACCTGGCCGGGCGCTGCGACCGCATCCTGCGGCTGCGCGACGGCGTGCTGCACGAGGAGCTGGCGGTGCCGGTCTGAGCCGATGTGGGTCGACACGCACTGCCATCTCGACGCCGGCGAATTCGACGCGGACCGTGAGGCCTTGGTCGATGCGGCGGTGGGCGCGGGCGTGTCGGGCATCGTGATCCCGAGCATCGGGCGCGACAACTTCGAGACGGTGCGCGAGCTCGCGCATCGCACCGCCAGCGGCAGTTATGCGCTCGGCATCCATCCGCTCTACACGCCCAGCGCCCGCGACGGGGATCTCGACCGGCTGCGAATGGAGATCGAGGCGAGTCTCGACGATCCGCGCTTCGTCGCGATCGGCGAGATCGGACTCGACTACTTCGTCGAGGGGCTCGACAACCCGCGCCAGGAGCACTTCTATTACGAGCAGCTGAAGCTTGCGCGCGAATTCGACCTGCCGATGCTGTGTCATGTGCGCAAGTCACAGGATCGCGTGCTGGCCGGGCTGCGGCGCTTCGGGGTGCGGCGCGGCATCGCGCATGCCTTCAACGGCAGCTTCCAGCAGGCCGAAGCCTTCATCGCGCAGGGCCTGCATCTCGGTTTTGGCGGCCACGTGACCTTCGAACGCGCGCGGCAGATCCGCCGGCTCGCCGAGCAGTTGCCGATCGAGGCGCTGGTGGTCGAGACCGATGCGCCAGACATCGCCCCCGAGTGGATCTACAAGCAACGCAATACCCCCGACCAGGTGCCGCGCATCGGCGAGGCGATCGCCGCCTTGCGCGGGAGTGAGCTCGAGGCCATCGCGCGGGCGACCACGGCCAATGCGCATGCGGCGATGCCGAGGCTGCGCCCGCTTTTCTGATTTTCCCTTCCTGACATACCCCCCGTTCGGCCAGCGGGATCACCATGCCGATCCGGCCGATTTGTTCGTCCGCGTAATTATCGGCACGATGTACCGAATCCGGTTGTTTAGAGGCTAGTTCAAAAACCAATGAGGGGCTGTTTACTTTCTCGGCAAGCTGTTAACCTTGGATGTCTGAACAACGGATCCCAAGGGATGGAAGCGCCAAGCATTGGTGACGAATTGTGGACACTTATAGAACCGTTACTGCCGCCGCCCAAGCGGCGGTGTCCCATTCATAGTTGAAGGTTGGGGCGGCAGGGTTTCGTAGGCTAGGCGGACTTCAAGTCATGGTCAACGCGTTTATCGGTCGAACGATGCAAGGCAACGGCGAGCATCCAGAGGTCGCGTCGGCGCCGCCGAGCTTACGGAATCGCTTCTCAGCTTCCAGGAAGCCAGTGGCAGTGGCCGCCCATCGCATCGCCATGTCGACATCGCGATAGCGGTCGACCCGGCCGCTGACGCGGCGCACCGCGCCGTTCGGATTCTCGATCAGGTTCGTCGTCGCCAGGCTGCGGATCAGTCGCGGCGTCAGGTCCAGGCGGTTGACCGTGAACGTTTCCTCAAGCCCCTCAAGCAGCGAGGCCGCCCCGTCCGGATGGTCGGTCTTCAACCATGCCGCCTGGGCCTTCAGCCGAGCGAGGCCGTCGT
>JAYFRX010000284.1:0-4007 GCA_040946945.1 Burkholderia sp.
GCTCTGCGTCACCAGGTAGATCGCCAGAAACCAGGTCGTCAGCGGCAATTTCGTCTTCTCGAATATCGTTCCGACGATCGACGAGCATTGGTACCGGCAGGACTGGCTCAGGCATTTCCACAGTCGCCGGCCGTTGTAGGCGCTGGCGTAGCGCGTGCCCTTGCATCGAGGGCACACCCAGCCATCGGGCCAGCGAGACTCGACCAGCGCGGCCTCGCATTGCGCTTCGTTGCCGTACTGCGCCTGAAATTCTTTCATCGACAGACCAGCCTAAAACTGGATTCTGTTCATGGGAATGGCGCACTCTCCATAAGAGGCCAGTTCAAAAACCAATGAGGGGCTGTTTACTTTCTCGGTAAGCTACTAACCTTGAATGTCTGAACAACGGAACCCAAGGGATGGAACCGCCAATCATTGATGACGACTGGTGGACACTGATCGAACCGTTACTGCCGCCGCCCAAGCCCCGGCGCAAAGAGCATCCTGGTCGCCCACGCGCATCGGATCGGGGGGGGGGGCGTTGAATGGCATCCTATTCGTGTTGAAAATCGGTCTGCGATGGAACCATCTGCCAACCCTATTGGGCTTTGGCTCCGGCGCGACCTGCTGGCGACGACTGAACGACTGGCGCAAAGCAGGAGTATGGGATCGACTGCACGAACTGCTGCTCGACACGTTGCGCGAGGCCGGGCAGATCGATCTTTCATACGCTGCCGTCGATTCCTCGTCGGTACGAACTGTTGGGGCGGGCGAAAAACTGGCCCGAACCCCACGGATCGCGCGCGACCCGGTTCCAAGCGCCCCATCCTCGTAGATGCCAATGGCGTTCCCATCAGCGCCATCCTGACCGGCGCGAACCGCAACGACGTCACCCAGTTGCTGCCGCTCGTCGACGCGATTCCCCCGATCCGCGGCGCGTGCGGCCGACCCCTTCAGAGACCCAAGGTCATCTATGCCGATCGTGGTTACGATTCCGATCCGCATCGTCAAGGATTGCGCGAACGCGGCATCAAACCGGTGATCGGAAGGCGTCGCACTGAACATGGCAGTGGTCTGGGCAAATTCCGTTGGGTCGTTGAACGGACTCACTCGTGGCTCCACAACCCCCCGTCGTCTTCTCATACGCTTCGATCGTTGAGCTGACATTCACGAAGCATTCTTCAAATTCGGCTGCGCCCTCGTCTGCTGGAACAGCTTCAGGCGTACCGAGCAGTCTTTTTGAACTGGCCTCTAAGGATCTGGCGAACGATACTTGGTTTCATCCCTGCTTCGGAGTCAAGTAACTAATCAGGAGCCTTTATCAGAACACCACGCCGAGATCCAGATAGAGCGGATGCCCGCTACGGCCCGCGTTGCCGCGCACCGTCTTGCCCTCAGTCGCGAGGTGCAGGCCCGCGAGGCTCGGACACAGGTTCCCCACCCATTCGATGACGCAACGCTCGAAGGCAACCGGGCTCAATCCGCTGAACACCCGCCTGAACGTGTCTTCGCATGGAATTCCGTTCGCGTAAGCGAGCTGCTTGCGCAGCTACCCCAGTTGGGTTCGCCCCCACAACGCCATCGTCTCCCAGTTTTCCACTCCGCACCGGACGGCGCACAGGACCGGCAGCACAATCTCGTCCAGCGGGTAACGGCGCTGACGGCACTGCGGATCCCGCAACTCGACGAACGCATCTATGATCGAAGGCATCTCTCGTTTCACCAAAAATTGAGAGTACCCCCCAGCACGACGATGTTTACAACCACTCGCTTCCGCACGCTCACCCTTGCCACACCGACCTCTTCATGCGGAAGCCCTGGGCCGCGAGGCCTGCCCCTATCCCGATCCCACTACCTATGCTAGAGGCGGCTCTCCAGGATCGATACCGCGCTCGCGTCGCTCAGCACGTAGTCGTCGATCCGACGATCGGTCCAGCTCAGTTGCTTTTCCTCGTGTTCCAGCCTGGCGAATTCGGCACGGCCGGTATCGGTCAGCACGGCGATGTCGACGGGAGCATGGAAGCCCGGGGCCGGCGCGACCGTCTTCTGACGCACCGTATCCATCAGTCCGAGGCTGCGAAGGTATCCGAAGACGTTAGGGCGCCGCGCCCAGGGGACTTGCCGGTATTGCACGCGCCTCAAGGCATCGAGCACTGCTTCGTTGGAATACGTGGCCATCTGGACTCTTTCTCAAAGTACAGCGATCCTGCAGGCGGCCTCGCTGGCCGAGGATTTCTCCGGCCGACACCGCCACGCAACGACGGGCGGACGCTACCCATGATCCACCTGCGCCCTTCCTACCTGTTCCGTACCACACCACATTTCGCGGCACCCGGAACCGGTCGAACCTGAGCGGGCAAAAAATTGCCTTACCCCGTTCAAATTGATTCTGTTTGATCCATTTGTGTTGCTCTTTGTAGCAGCCGCTCTCTGGCGCAAGTGCTGTTTCGTGATCGTCGCCACCGGTCTCGCCCTGCTGCTGGCGATCGGCACCGGCTGGCTAGCCGCGCCGCTGGTCGCCCTGGCCGAAGCCGGGGTCGAACCCGGTCGAGGCACCCGCCGTGAGCCCCCGCACCGCCATCGTCCTGCTCGCGGAGGCAGCATCGAGCACCGCCACGGCGCGCTGGTACCGCCCGACGACGCACTCGGACGCATCGCCCGCGCCGCCGAACTCTATTCGGTATGCCAACGAATCGCATCGCCATGCGACATCGCCGTGACAGGCGGCGATCCGCATCATCACGGCATCAGCGATGTCCGGCTCTATGCGCGGCGGCTGCGCGAGCCCGACATTGCCGAGCGCGAGCTGATTCTCAAGACGCGCAGCCGCACGACCTACGAAAACGCGAAGTACACAGCGTTCATCCTACTCGCCCAACATTACAACGCGACAATTCTCGTCACATCCTCTGACTAGATGCGCCGCGCCCTGCTCGATTTCGCACGCTTCGGCATCATCCCGCAGTCGGTCTATGCCAAGCGGCTGCGGCCGATCTCGGCTGGCACCCGTACTAGCACAATTTCGTGGCAGCCTCGTGCGCCCTGCACGAGATCGCCGGAATCGCCCAATTTTACGCGTATCGCCGGCTCGCCTGGTTCTGATGTCATGCCCCGGCCACATCTCATCAAGCAGCAGGCATCAATCGGCCCGCCCATAGGTGCGTGGCACGCGCATGTCGGCCCGCGTCACTGTCGTGACCGCGCGACACGCCGGATCGTTCAAGATGCCAGCAAGTGCATTGATCAGTCACTTTTGCTAGACTCGGCTGACTCGGTTGCAGTGCCGGCCGGCTCGGTGCCGGCCAAATCGGCAAACTCGGGTCCATCACCACTTAGCGGAGGTGGAGCAATGAAGAAAATGTCCCTGGCTATTCTGGTTTCGATGTCGACTCTGGCTGGCGCGGCCTATGCGCAAGAAAGCACGACGATCACCGACCCGGCCAAGATCGCTGAAATCGAGCAGCGGGCTCAAGCTCTGCAACAACAGCAAGATGCACAGCGTGCCGCGCGTGAGCAGCCGGCCCATAAGAAGCACAACCATGCAGCCAAGAAGCATCAAGCCGTCAAGAAGAAGCATCAAGCCGTCAAGAAAGAGGTGGCCAGCCAATAAGCGCCACCCGCAGCCTGTCGGGCAGGGCGGCCGACACGAGCCGAATTCGGTTGTTCCGGGTTCGCCTTTTTTCGTGCGACCGGCAGGGCGCACTCACCCGGAGGTAAAAGTCCTCTACACACCCGGCAAGGGGAAGTGTTAGCCAGAGGCAAGGGTTTCGTGGGTGACTACGAGTCTGAAGGAAGCCCGAGGCAAAGCGCTGGCCTGACGAACAGGAAGCGGATGCGAGGCGACGCGTTGGGATGAGGCAGCGAAAAAGGCCGAAGTCCAATACTTGCACAGAACGACGCCGCGTATATCCGACAGGCATAAGCGTGAAGGTGGGTGCGCAATACCCGGGGAGATCTGCACGGCTGCCGAGTGCTACTGACGTCGAGAGGCGTCGGGATGGTCGTTCAGAAGTCAGCAGAGGGCATAG
>JAYFRX010000285.1:0-4003 GCA_040946945.1 Burkholderia sp.
TCACGAGGTCCTCCCCGATGCGCGCGATGTATTCGACTCTAGCATCTTCGGCTTTCCGCGCGCCTACATCACTGCGAGCGATCGCTTCTGCATACCGACGGTTTTAGTCGCCGCGCAGCGGCTTACTTTGAAAAACCGGGCTTCAAGACACCCTTCGAATCCCGTCAGGCAGCGCTCTTGCTACGTGCCGCCTGATCGCAAAATCGTGTCTAATCGACCCGATCCGGTACACCCAGTAAGGACTGACATAATGATCACGACGCTCGAACAATCCGCCTTCGCATCGCCGGCCGGCACCACCAGCCGGATGGGCCACCTCGACTGGCTCGAGGCCGAGTCGCTCCACATCCTGCGCGAACTGGTGGCCGAATGCAGCAAGCCGGCCCTGCTGTTCTCGGGTGGCAAGGATTCGGTCGTCGTGCTTCACCTGGCGCTGAAGGCCTTCGGCCTGGGCCCGAACCGCAAGACCTCGCTGCCGTTCCCGCTGGTGCATATCGACACCGGTCACAACTACGACGAAATGATCGACTTCCGCGACCACCGCGCCAAGGAAATCGGTGTCGAGCTGGTGGTCGGCCACGTCGAGGATTCGATCAAGCGCGGCACCGTGGTGCTGCGCAGCGAAACCGATTCGCGCAATGCCGCGCAGGCCGTCACCCTGCTCGAGACCGTCGAGCAATACGGCTACACAGCGATGATCGGCGGCGCGCGCCGCGACGAGGAAAAGGCCCGCGCCAAGGAGCGCATTTTCTCGTTCCGCGACGAGTTCGGCCAATGGGATCCGAAGGCGCAACGCCCAGAACTCTGGAGCCTCTACAACGCGCGCCGGCACAAGGGCGAGCACCTGCGCGTGTTCCCGATTTCGAACTGGACCGAACTCGACGTCTGGCAATACATCGCTCGCGAGCAGCTCGAGCTGCCCTCGATCTACTACGCGCACCAGCGCGAGATCGTGCGCCGCAACGGCCTTCTGTTGCCGGTCACGCCGCTCACGCCGATGCGCGAGGGCGAGGTCAGCGAAACCGACCAGGTGCGCTTCCGCACGGTCGGCGACATCTCCTGCACCTGCCCGGTGGAGAGCGATGCCGACGACGTCGAGAAGATCATCGCCGAGACCGCGGTGACCGAGATCACCGAGCGCGGCGCCACGCGGATGGACGATCAGACCTCCGAGGCCGCGATGAAACAGCGCAAGAAGCAAGGTTATTTCTGGAGCACGCGAGGACACAGACATCATGAGCATTATCGAGAACCACGAAGACCTCAGCGTGTTGCGCGTTATCACGGCGGGCAGCGTCGACGACGGCAAGAGCACGCTGATCGGGTGCCTGCTGTACGACAGCAAGGCCGTGCTGTCGGACCAGCTGTCGGCGCTGTCGCACGCCAAGAACAAGCGCACGGTCGGCGACAGGTTCGACCTCGCGCTGCTGACCGACGGCCTGGAAGCCAAGCGCGAGCAGGGCATCACGATCGACGTGGCCTACCGCTACTTCGCCACCGCCAAGCGCAAGTTCATCATCGCCGACACGCCGGGCCACGAGCAGTACACGCGCAACATGGTGACCGGCGCCTCCACCGCGCACGCGGCCATCATCCTGGTCGATGCTACGCGCGTCACGGTTGATGGCGGCGTGACGCAGCTGCTGCCGCAGACTAAGCGCCACAGCGCGATCGTCAAGCTGCTCGGCCTGCAGCACGTGATCGTCGCGATCAACAAGATGGATTTGGTCGAGTATTCGGAAGCGACTTTCAACCTGATCCGCGACGCCTACGTTGCGCTCGCGCAGCAGCTCGGCCTCGACGGCATGCGCTTCGTGCCGGTTTCGGCGTTGAAGGGTGACAACATCATCACGCTGTCGGACAGCATGCCCTGGTATGCCGGCGAGCCGCTGCTCGACGTACTGGAGACGCTACCGGTGGCGATCGACGGCGGCGAGGCGCTGCGCTTCCCGGTGCAGTGGGTGGCACGCCAGGACGGCAGCTCGGCCGACGATTTCCGCGGCTGCATGGGCCGCGTCGAGGCCGGCGAGGTGAAGGTGGGCGACGAGATCGCGGTGCTGCCCTCGGGCAGCACCGCGACGGTGGCCGAGATCGTCGCGCCGGTGCCGGGCGGCACGGCTGCGGTAGAATTCGCCTTCGCGGGGCAGACCGTCACGATCCGCCTCGCCGAGGACGTCGACGTCTCGCGCGGCGACGTGTTCGTGCCGAACGCGCAGCGCATCGAGCCGGCCAAGAAGCTGGAAGCCGATCTTTGCTGGTTCGACGAGACCCCGCTGTCCCCGCAACGCAAGTATCTGCTCAAGCAGACCACCAACACGGTGCTCACCAAGATCGGTGCGGTCAAGCAGGTGCTGAACGTGTCTACGTTGTTGTCGCACGCCAGCGATCGCCAGGACCTGAAGATGAACGATATCGGCCGGGTAGCGCTGACGCTGCAAAAGCCGATCGTCTGCGACACCTACGATGCGCATCCGGGCACGGGCACGTTCGTGCTGATCGACGAGGCGACCTATCGCACGGTCGCCGCCGGGATGATTCGCACCTACTCGGCGTAAGTCCGGTGCCGGCGGCCTCGCGTGTCGCGGCCGGCGGCGTTCAACCAATGAAGGGCTTATGGGCAAGGTGTATCTGATTGGCGCCGGACCCGGCGCGGCCGACCTGATCACGGTGCGCGGCGCGCGCCTGCTGGGCCTGGCCGAAGTGGTGCTGCACGACGCGCTGATCGAGCCGGCGATGCTCGACTACGCGCCGAACGCCCGCCGCATCACGGTCGGCAAGCGCTGCGGCCAGCGCTCCACGGCGCAGCAATTCATCAACAAGCAGATCATCGACGCGGCGCGCGAGCACGCGGTGGTGGTGCGCCTGAAGGGTGGCGACCCGATGCTGTTCGGCCGCGCCGACGAGGAGATGCGCGCGCTTGAGGCGGTCGGCATCGACTACGAGGTGGTGCCGGGCATCACCGCGGCGCTGGCCAGTGCCGCCGCGCTCAAGCGCTCGCTGACGCTGCGCGGCGTGTCGCGCAGCGTGGTCTTCGGCACCCAGAGTCGCGCGCCCGGCAGCGACGAGATCCGCGAGCAGGTGCAGGCCGATTCGCTGGTCTTTTACATGGGCCGCGACAGCGCGCCCAGCATCGCGCAGCAGCTGATCGACGCGGGCCGCGCGGGCGACACGCCGGTGGCGATCGTCGAGGCCTGCAGCACGCCACGCGAGCGCAGCCTCGCGCTGACGCTGGCGCGCATGGCGGCGGGCGAGGCGCAGGCCTGGCTCGATTCCTCGCAGCCGAGCCTGTTGATGATCGGCGCGGCCTTTGCGGAGCGCGCCGACACGGCGGCGGAGCCTGGTAGTGATGAAGCGGCGGCCGGGCAGCCGGCTGCTGGCAAGGGCGAGGTCCGCAACGCGGCCTGAGCCGCCGCCAGCGAAGCTCCTCGCTACGAACAAAATCAGTCAGTCGATACGAAACGCCGGCCCTCGTGCCGGCGTTTCGTATTCGAGCGGTAAATCAATCATCGGCACCATGAACAACCCTGGCTCGAGGCCGGCGTCGTCAGCGAGTGGGAGCGACCCGATCGAGGTTCAGTCGCCCGCCTGCTGCAGGCAGTATTTCGTAAGACGCCAGTTCAAAAATACTGCTCGGTACGCCTGAAGATATTCCAGCAGACGAGGGTGCAGCCGAATTTCAAGAATGCTTCGTGAATGTCAGCTCGACGATCGAAGCGTATGCGAAGACGACGGAAGTTGTGGAGCCACGAGTGAGTCCGTTCAACGACGCAACGGAATTTGCCTAGACTACTGCCATGTTCAGTGCGGCGCCTTGCGATCACCGGTTTGATCGCCGCGTTCGCGCAACCGTTGCTGATGCGGATCAGAATCGTAACAACGATCGGCATAGATGACCTTGGGTCTCTGAAGGGGTCGGCCGCGCGCCCCGCGGATCGGGGGAATCGCGTCGACGAGCGGCAGCAACTGGGTGACGTCGTTGCGGTTCGCGCCGGTCAGGATGGGG
>JAYFRX010000286.1:0-3980 GCA_040946945.1 Burkholderia sp.
CAGCAGCCTGATGCCCACCGCGTGCGTCGTTTCCGATGGCCTGTGGTGTTTCGACGGCGTGACGCAAAAGGCTGCCAGTCATGAGCGCCATGTCACGGGCGGTGGCCGTCAGGCCGCGCAGCGCCCCGAGTTCCGCTGGGTCAACACGATGCTCGGCAACCTGAAAACGGCCCTCAAGGGCACGTACCACGCTATCGATCACGCCAAATATGCCCATCGCTATCTCGCTGAATTCGCCTACCGTTTCAACCGCCGTTTCGATTTGCCCGCGATGGTGCCGCGCCTGCTTCGGGCCGCCGTTACGACAAAACCTCATCCGCGCCTTATGTTGATGGTCTCGGAGTCAAGTAACTAATCAGTGACGTCATGATGCAACCTCTCTTCATCCTTCGGTTGGCGCGACCACATCCACGCGTCTAGCACCCCGAGCGGCACGCGTTCCGGACTCACTGCATACGTCGGATGCAGATATATCCCCCGTCGAGCCTCATCATTCAACGGCCCCAGCCCATCGATCGACTGCCCGTTGAAATCCCCCCAGCTCAGTTGTATCTTGGATGCACAGCACCACGGGCTCCTCGCTTATGCGTTCGCGCGTGCGTTGCCAATGCGGCTCCATGATGTCGCGCCATTCGAACGCATCGTTCTCCAACCGGTATACGCCCATCGTCTCTGTCCACCCGTGGCTGGCCCTGGCGATACTTTCCGTTGGTTTCTCCCAAAATCTCATCAGCAGTCGCTTTGCCTTGTTGTTGCGCCGTTCGCCGCCCAGATCAATACTCGCCAACTCCTTGTCCGCCCAACCGGTCTTCCGCGCCATCTTCTATCGCATCCACCTTTCAAAGAGCAAGAGTCAACTCGCTTTCCAAGACGCCTGCAACATCCCTGTCACTCTTGCCACATAAAGCTCGGCGGATTTGTGTAATTTGTGTATAAAGAATAAGTCTATGCTGGCTGAACCATTTTTCACGTAACAATGGTTCGGATTATGGAGGGAGCTATCGTAAAGTCTGGTGTACAAGCAATCGGCGGCATGATCAGGCGGCCAGCGGTTGCTGAGCCGGTATGCGATCGATTACCGGGGTTCCGTCCCTGAAGGGAATGCCCTTCAGAAGCTGTTCGAGCTTATCGACGCCGCGGATACGGCACCACGATTTCTCGGCGGACTCGATTAGCTTGAACGCCGTACCGAGGAACGTCGCGCGCGACAGACAGTTGCGAGTGTGCGTAGTGCGATGACGCACCGTTTTGCGAACGTCGACTCGATCGGGTTGGTTGTTCTGAGGCGCTGCCAGTGTTCTGCAGGAAAGTCGTAGAACGCCAGCAGTTAGTAACGGTCCTTCGTGAGCTTTTCGACAGCTTTCAGATGTTTGGCCGAATCTGTCGCGACCAACTGATCGAAAGCGACAAGGGCCTCGGCACGCGTTGCGGCGTGCCAGATTGCTGAGCGCGCTGCCTTCGCCCGAGCGCGCTGCGATTTGGGCAAAGCGTTCAGAGGCCAGTTCAAAAACCAATGAGGGGCTGTTTACTTTCTCGGCAAGCTGTTAACCTTGGATGTCTGAACGACGGAACCCAAGGGATGGAAGCGCCAATCATTGATGACGAATTGTGGACACTGAGCCAACCGTTACTGCCGCCGCCCAAGCCCCGACCCAAAGAGCATCCTGGTCGCCCACGCGTATCCGATCGGGCAGCGTTGAATGGCATCCTGTTCGTGTTGAAAACCGGTCTGCGATGGAACCATCTGCCAACCGTATTGGGCTTTGGCTCCGGCCTCGACCTGCTGGCGAGGACTGAACGACTGGCGCAAAGCAGGAGTATGGAATCGACTGCACGAACTGCTGCTCGACACGTTGCGCGAGGCCGGGCAGATCGATCTTTCATACGCCGCCGTCGATTCCTCGTCGGTACGATCTGTTGGGGCGGGCGAAAAACTGGCCCGAACCCAACGGATCGCGCGCGACCCGGTTCCAAGCACCCTATCCTCGTAGATGCCAATAGCGTTCCCATCAGCGCCATCCTGACCGGCGCGAACCGCAACGACGTCACCCAGTTGCCGCCGCTCGTCGACGCGATTCCCCCGATCCGCGGCGCGCGCGGCCGACCACTTCAGAGACCCAAGGTCATCTATGCCGATCGTGGTTACGATTCCGATCCGCATCGTCAACGATGGCGCGAACGCGGCATCAAACCGGTGATCGCAAGGCGTCGCACTGAACATGGCAGTGGTCTGGGCAAATTCCGTTGGGTCGTTGAACGGACTCACTCGTGGCTCCACAACTTCCGTCGTCTTCGCATACGCTTCGATCGTCGAGCTGACATTCACGAAGCATTCTTCAAATTCGGCTGCGCCCTCGTCTGCTGGAACAGCTTCAGGCACACCGAGCAGTATTTTTGATACTGGCCCCTTAGTGTAGCTTCTTCGGCAAAATCTGGCTGCGCAGGCGCTTGTGCAGACGCTTCACGGCCGCAGCCTTCTTGCGCTTGCGCATAGCAGTCGGCTTCTCGTACGACTGGCGCTCACGCAGCTCAGCGATCAGGCCGTTCTTTTCAATCGCGCGGCGGAAGCGGCGGATCGCTACTTCGAACGGCTCGTTTTCCTTCAGAAGAATCGTCGTCATGTCGTTCCTAAATTGCTTGATACGGTCAAAAACGTAGCGGCCAAGCGGCCGCGCCCCGGCCTTCCGGGCGGTGTTTACCATGCATGAACTGGCGAAACGAGCGGGTTTTGTGGCCTCGGAGGCCGAAAAAGAGAGGCGGAATGCACCGCGAAACGCTCGGCAACCTGCGCCGCGTTTAGCTTGGACATGCCGAAAGCGGCAGAGGCTTAAACTTCAATTCACTTCAATTCATTTCCTGATTAGTTACTTTACTCTGATACCCTCAACACAAAGCGCGGATGAGGTGTTGTCGTAACGGCGGCCCGAAGCAGGCGCGGCGCCATCGCGGGCAAATCAAAACGGCGGTTGAAACGGTAGGCGAATTCAGCGAGATAGCGATGGGCATATTTGGCGTGATCGATAGCCTGGTACGTGCCCTTGAGGGCCGTTTTCAGGTTGCCGAGCATCGTGTTGACCCAGCGGAACTCGGGGCGCTGCGCAGCCTGACGGCCACCGCCCGTGACATGGCGCTCATGACTGGCAGCCTTTTGCGTCACGCCGTCGAAACACCACAGGCCATCGGAAACGACGCACGCGGTGGGCATCAGGCTGCTGGCCGCCCAGACCTCAAGGGCCGCTTTGGTAAAGCCCGGCACGGGCGAGAGCCGCATGAACAGAGGGCGGCCATCGTCAGAGGTCTGCACGGCCGCTACAAACGGCGTCTTGCCGGGCGCGCCACGCCCAGCCTTACCGCCGGAGCGTTCCCCGCCCAGATACGCGTCGTCGACCTCGACCCGTTCGTCGAGCCGGCGTCGCTCTTCGCGCAGCCACATGGTCTCCAGCAACTTGTGCTTGATGAGCCAGACCGTCTTGTAGCTCACGCCCAGCTGGCGTTTGAGCTCCAGTCCGCTGATGGCGTTCTTGCTCTGCGTCACCAGGTAAATCGCCAGAAACCAGGTCGTCAGCGGCAATTTCGTCTTCTCAAATATCGTTCCGACGATCGACGAGCATTGGTACCGGCAGGACTGGCTCAGGCATTCCCACAGTCGCCGGCCGTTGTAGGCGCTGGCGTAGCGCGTGCCCTTGCATCGAGGGCACAACCAGCCATCGGGCCAACGAGACTCGACCAGCGCGGCCTCGCATTGCGCTTCGTTGCCGCACTGCTCCTGAAATTTTTTCATCGACAGACCGGCCTGAAACTGGATTCTGTTCATGGGCATGGCGCACGCTCCGTAAGCATCTGGCGAACGATACTTGGGCTGCTGCCGGTTATGTGGACACTAAGTTAAGCTTTTCGAGCTTGCTCAAATTCAACGGGGCTGACGTACCCCAACGTCGAATGTCTGCGAGTCGGATTGTAGAAGCGTTCGATGTAGTCGA
>JAYFRX010000287.1:0-3968 GCA_040946945.1 Burkholderia sp.
ATAGCCTGATCGAACGGGGGCTGGCGACCGACCGGGACTATCTGTTCGTGATTGATGGGTCCAAGGCGCTGCGCTCAGCGATCGAGGCAGTGTTCGGCGAACGTGCCCACGTCCAGCGGTGCCGGACCCACAAGATTCGCAACGTGACTGAACGGCTGGCGAAGCAGACCCGACAGCAGGTCGCCTCGGTCATGCGTGCCGCGTACAAGCTGCCGGCCGACGACGGCCGCGCTCGGCTGAAGGCCCAGGCGGCATGGTTGAAGACCGGCCATCCGGACGCGGCGGCCTCGCTGCTTGAGGGGCTTGAGGAAAGGTTCACGGTCAACCGCCTGGACCTGACGCCGCGGCTGATCCGCAGCCTGGCGACGACGAACCTGATCGAGAATCCGAACGGCGCGGTGCGCCGCGTCAGCGGCCGGGTCGACCGCTATCGCGATGTCGACATGGCGATGCGATGGGCGGCCACTGGCTTCCTGGAAGCTGAGAAGCGATTCCGTAAGCTCGGCGGTGCCGACGACCTCTGGATGCTCGCCGTTGCCTTGCATCGTCCGACCGATAAACGCGTTGACCATGACTTGAAGTCCGCCTAACCTACGAAACCCTGCCGCCCCAATCTTCAACTACGAATGGGACGTCGCCGGCAGGAGCGCTGCCCTTTGAGCGTCTGGAGCTCGTCGACATGAGCCACACGATCTCCGCGACAAGCAAGCCCTGCGGATTGCAACGGGTATGCCAGGTGCTCGACTTTCCGCGCTTCACGATCTATGCCGAGCGCGCCAGGGCGCTCAACAAGGTCACCCCACTTGCCCTTGTCCAACGTGGACCGAAGCTCAAGGTGCCCGATCACGAGCTGCTCGCAGCTGTTCGCACCGATCTGACTCGCACGCCGTTCGTCGGCGAAGGGGCGCGCAAGGTCTGGGCACGCTTGCGCATTCAGGACGACATCCACGTGTCCCGCGCTCGTGTCTCGCCGCTGATGCGCGAACACGGCCCCTCTTTTCGCCCCATCGGCAACCGCAGAAACCGCCCAATGCTCACGATGGTCGAATGACGACTGATCGGCCTAACGAGATGTGGGGACCCGATGGTACCAAGGTTCAAACCGTCGATGAGGGCCTGGTCTGGATCTTCGCTGCGGTTGATCATTGCGACGCGGCATGTGTTGGCATCCACGTCACCAAAGTGGGCGACCGCTTTGCCGCACTGGAGCCAATCAGACAAGGGGTGTGCGCGAGCAGTTCGGATCGGTCCAAGCTGATGCCGTCCGCGGACTGTCCCTGGGAATGGATCACGGCTCGCAGTACAGGTCGGACGATTTCCGCGCCCAGCTCAAGCAATCGCGAATGGCGTCTCGAAAAATGGGCTTTAAGACACCCCTCGAAGCCCGTTAGGCACCGCTCTTGACACTTGCCGCCTGATCGCAAAATCGTGTCTAAACAACCGGATCCGGTACACGTCACACCGGCACGCCGGTGAAGACATCGCGATCCTCGCCGCTCGGCACGAGCTCTACCAGGCCGCTCCGCTCGTGAGCGGCATCCGGCGCTGGTCGGGGGCCAGACGCGCAACTGGACGCCTACCGGTTCCGTCGCGCTCAATCCCGAGCGTGATGCCATCGTCAACAAGGTCGGAATCAGGGTTCATAAACAGGCTCACTTTGCGTGACAGAGGCCTAACTTTGACGCGCACCGCCCCGCCCGACCTCAACCCGCCAGCGAGCCCAGATCCCAGCGGGGCTTGACGGTGAAGGCATAGTCGCGATTGGCCTGCTCGGGCCAGCGTGCGAGGCGCAACGCGCCGGCCAGCGCGATCATCGCGCCGTTGTCGGTGCACAGCGCGAGATCAGGGTAGTGCACGTCAAAACCGAGCTTCTTCGCGGCAGCCGACAAGGCCGCGCGCAACTGCCGGTTCGCGCCCACGCCGCCGGCCACCACCAGGCGCTTGAGCTTCGTCTGCTTCAGCGCCGCCAGCGATTTCGCGACCAGCACATCCACCGCCGCGTCGACGAAGCCGCGCGCCAGATCGGCCTTAGCCGCCTCGAGTGCCTCGCCCGTCGCGCCGCTTGCCTCGATCTTCTTCATCTGCGTGAGCACCGCTGTCTTGAGACCGCTGAAGCTGAAATCGAGATCGCCCGAATGCAGCATTGGCCGCGGCAGTGCGACCGCGCCCAGCGTGCCGCGCTCGGCCAGCTTCGAAACATCGGGGCCGCCCGGGTAACCGAGGCCGATCAGCTTGGCGGTCTTGTCGAAGGCTTCGCCGGCCGCGTCGTCGAGCGTTTCGCCGTGCGTCTCGTAGACGCCAACATCGGTCACGCGCATCAGCTGTGTATGGCCGCCCGACACCAGCAGCGCGACGAATGGAAACGGCGGCGGCGCCTCGACCAGCAGCGGCGAGAGCAGGTGGCCTTCGAGGTGATGGATACCGACCGTGGGCTTGTCCCAGGCCATCCCCAGCGCGTTCGCGATGCTCGCACCGACCAGCAGCGCGCCCGCGAGGCCGGGCCCCTGCGTGAACGCGATCGCGTCGACCTGCTCCCGGTTCACACCGCCCTCGGCGAACACCTGTTCGAGCAGCGGTAGCGCGCGACGGATATGGTCGCGCGACGCGAGTTCGGGCACCACGCCGCCGTATTCGCGGTGCATCGCGATCTGCGAATGGAGTGCATGGGAGACGAGGCCGCGCCGCGTGTGGTAGAGCGCGAGGCCGGTTTCGTCGCACGAGCTTTCGATGCCGAGGACAAGCATGGGGTCGTGGGGCGGCTGGACAACCGGATCAGCATTGGGAACTCGTTAGTATAGCAGCGAGGGAGGGGGCGTCTGTGCCGGGCGCGGCTTGCCGGCCATGGCTTCCGCATGAAGAGGGCGGTGCAGCAAGGGTGATCGGGCGGAAGTTAGTGGTTATAAACATTGGCGTGCTGGGGTTTACTCTCGATTTTTGGCGAAACGAGAGATGCGTTCGTCGAGTTGCGGGATCCGCGGTGCCGTCAGGAGTTAAAGTCAAAAAATCTGGTGTACAACCTGGTATACGGGGCCGTCGGCATCTCGATGCCCAATACCGAAGAGAATTAGGCGTGTTTTCCTCAGATCGACACCCAGGCGTCCGGCGTAGGTTTTCCGCTGGCGCGACTGGTTGCAGTGATTTGCCTGGCCGCCGGTGCCGTGCTCGACGCAGCGCTGGTGCCCTACAGCGGCAAAGGCAATAGCGAACTGGGATTGTTTCGCCGGCTCGCCGCGGCGTTCAGCGCGAACGACGTGATCTTGGGTAGGCGCGATCATCTGGTTTGCTGGCGCAAGCCCGCGGCCCGCCCGCACTGGATGACACCCGAGCAGTACGCCGCGTTTCCTGCTGAACTGAAGGTGCGCGAGACGAAAGTCGCTCACTAAATATTGGGGTCTTCGCGGAATCCTGTGGGTAAATTTCGTCATGAAAACGCCTGGTGTTCGAGGTGCGAGGCGTTCGATGTCAGTGCGACGCCACGGTGAAGCGCGAGCGACTGAGCCCTTCCTTGGCAGTGTCCCATTCGTAGTTGAAGGTTGGGGCGGCAGGGTTTCGTAGGTTAGGCGGACTTCAAGTCATAGGCAACGCGTTTATCGGTCGGACGATGCAAGGCAACGGCGAGCATCCAGAGCTCGTCGGCACCGCCGAGCTTACGGAATCGCTTCTCAGCTTCCAGGAAGCCAGTGGCCGCCCATCGCATCGCCATGTCGACATCGCGATAGCGGTCGACCCGGCCGCTGACGCGGCGCGCCGCGCCGTTCGGATTCTCGATCAGGTTCGTCGTCGCCAGGCTGCGGATCAGCCGCGGCGTCAGGTCCAGGCGATTGACCGTGAACGTTTCCTTAAGCCCCTCAAGCAGCGAGGCCGTCGCGTCCGGATGGTCGATCTTCAACCATGCCGCCTGGGCCTTCAGTCGAACGAGGCCGTCGTCGGCCGGCAGCTTGTACGCGGCACGCATGACCGAGGCGACC
>JAYFRX010000288.1:0-3959 GCA_040946945.1 Burkholderia sp.
GCGCGCAGGGCCTCGTGCTCCTGTTTGCTGACGACCGTCAGCGGCAACTTGGCGCGACGCCCGGGTTTCTTGGTAGGCTTCATCTCGGCGGTTCTCCTGTTCTGGAGCTTGATCTTGGAAACCCGATTCTCTCGGATTCCTGCGGGAACCGCCGCCTTCAACCTTCAACTATTTTGGGGACACCGCCGGTACCAATGCTCGTCGATCGTCGGAACGATATTCGAGAAGACGAAATTGCCGCTGACGACCTGGTTTCTGGCGATCTACCTGGTGACGCAGAGCAAGAACGCCATCAGCGGACAAGACGGTCTGACTGATCAAGCACAAGTTGCTGGAGACCATGTGGCTGCGCGAAGAGCGACGCCGGCTCGACGAACGGGTCGAGGTCGACGACGCGTATCTGGGCGGGGAACGCTCCGGCGGTAAGGCTGGGCGTGGCGCGCCCGGCAAGACGCCGTTTGTAGCGGCCGTGCACCTCTGACGATGGCCGTCCTCTGTTCATGCGACTCTCGCCCGTGCCGGGGGCTTTACCAAAGCAGCCCTTGAGGTCTGGGCGGCCAGCAGCCTGATGCCCGCCGCGTGCGTCGTTTCCGATGGCCTGTGGTGTTTCGACGGCGTGACGCAAAAGGCTGCCAGTCATGAGCGGCCATGTCACGGGCGGTGGCCGTCAGGCCGCGCAGCGCCCCCGAGTTCCGCTGGGTCAACACGATGCTCGGCAACCTGAAAACGGCCCTCAAGGGCACGTACCAGGCTATCGATCACGCCAAATATGCCCATCGCTATCTCGCTGAATTCGCCTACCGTTTCAACCGCTGTTTCGATTTGCCCGCGATGGCGCCGCGCCTGCTTCGGGCCGCCGTTACGACAAAACCTCATCCGCGCCGTGTGTTGACCGTCTCGGAGTAAAGTAACTAATCAGGACTATTTTTGGGACACCGCCGCGATCCGTGCCGATCTGGCTCGTATGCCGTTCGTCGATCAAGGGGCGCGCCAGGTATGGGCGCGCCTGCGCATTCAGGACGACATCCGCGTGTCCCGCACCCGTGTTTCGCCGCTGATGCGCGAACACGGCCTGCGTTCGCCCCATCGGCAACCGCAGAAACCGCCCAATGCTCACGATGGTCGAATGACGACTGATCGGCCTAACGAGAGGTGGGGCGCCGATGGCGCCAAGATTTAAACCATCGATGAGGGCCTGATCTGGATCTTCGCTGCGGTTGATCATTGCGGCGCGACGTGTGTTGGCCTCCACGCCACCAAAGTGGGCGACCGCTTTGCCGCACTGGAGCCAATCAGCCAAGGGGTGCGCGAGCAGTTCGGATCGGTCGAAGCTGATGCCGGCCGCGGACTGTCCCTGCGAATGGATCACGGCTCTCAGTACAGGTCGGACGATTTCCGCGCCCAGCTCAAGTTCTGGGGGATTATGCCGAGCTACGCCTTCGTCGCTGAGCCGCAGACCAACGGCGTCGCCGAGCGTTTCAATCGGACCATGAAGGAGCAAGCTATCCACGGACGGCTGTTCAACAACGTTGAAGAAGTTCGTGCTGCCGCCGGCGCGTTCAAGGACCGGCCTGATTGGTTACTTTACTCCGAAACGATCAACACACGGCGAGGATGAGGTTTTGTCGTAACGGCGGCCCGAAGCAGACGCGGCGCCATCGCCGGCAAATCGAAACGGCGGTTGAAACGGTAGGCGAATGCAGCGAGATAGCGATGGGCATATTTGGCGTGATCGATAGCGTGGCACGTGCCCTTGAGGGCCGTTTTCAGGTTGCCGAGCATCGTGTTGACCCAGCGGAACTCGGGGGCGCTGCGCGGCCTGACGGCCACCGCCCGTGACATGGCGCTCATGACTGGCAGCCTTTTGCGTCACGCCGTCGAAACACCACAGGCCATCGGAAACGACGCACGCGGTGGGCATCAGGCTGCTGGCCGCCCAGACCTCAAGGGCCGCTTTGGTAAAGCCCGGCACGGGCGAGAGCCGCATGAACAGAGGGCGGCCATCGTCAGAGGTCTGCACGGCCGCTACAAACGGCGTCTTGCCGGGCGCGCCACGCCCAGCCTTACCGCCGGAGCGTTCCCCGCCCAGATACGCGTCGTCGACCTCGACCCGTTCGTCGAGCCGGCGTCGCTCTTCGCGCAGCCACATGGTCTCCAGCAACTTGTGCTTGATGAGCCAGACCGTCTTGTAGCTCACGCCCAGCTGGCGTTTGAGCTCCAGTCCGCTGATGGCGTTCTTGCTCTGCGTCACCAGGTAGATCGCCAGAAATCAGGTCGTCAGCGGCAATTTCGTCTTCTCGAATATCGTTCCGACGATCGACGAGCATTGGTACCGGCAGGACTGGCTCAGGCATTCCCACAGTCGCCGGCCGTTGTAGGCGCTGGCGTAGCGCGTGCCCTTGTATCGAGGCCACACCCAGCCATCGGGCCAGCGAGACCCGACCAGCGCGGCCTCGCATTGCGCTTCGTTGCCGTACTGCTCCTGAAATTCTTTCATCGACAGACCGGCCTAAAACTAGATTCTGTTCATGGGCATGGCGCACGCTCCGTAAGCACCTGGCGAACGATACTTGATTTCATGTCTGCTTCGGAGTCAAGTAACTAATCAGGAGGACCGATATAATCAATCGCGAATAGCGTCTCGAAAAACTGGGCTTCAAGACACTCATCGAAGCCCGTTAGGCAGCGCTCTTGCCACTTGCCGCCTGATCGCAAAATCGTGTCTAAATAACCGAATCCGGTACAAGCAAGGCGCTTTGAGCCCGTTCCCGTGCGAGACCTCGATTTCTTTGACCGCTCCGGCAGATTTCCTTTATGATTGATGGTTTTCCGCATTCATGCCCACGGAGAAGACTAGGGAGAGCCTGCACAGCGCCCAGAGCGAAACCAAATCCAAGCAGGAAAAAACAAGGGCAGCAGTCATTATTTTTGGATCGATCATGAAGACGTTTTCCGCAAAAGCCCATGAGGTGACGCGCGAATGGTACGTGATTGACGCGACGGATAAGGTTCTCGGCCGTGTCGCCAGCGAAGTGGCACGCCGTCTGCGCGGCAAGCACAAGCCTGAGTTCACCCCGCACGTCGACACCGGTGATTTCATCATCGTCATCAACGCGAGCAAGTTGAAGGTCACGGGCAACAAGGTCCTCGACAAGAAGTACTACCGTCACTCGGGCTACCCGGGCGGCATCTATGAAACGACGTTCGGCAAGATGCAGGAACGCTTCCCGGGCCGTGTGCTCGAGAAGTCGGTCAAGGGCATGCTGCCGAAGGGCCCGCTCGGCTACGCGATGATCAAGAAGCTGAAGGTCTACGCAGAAGCAACGCATCCGCATTCGGCGCAACAGCCGAAGGCGCTCGAGATCTAAGAGGACCCACATGATCGGTAACTGGAACTACGGTACGGGCCGCCGCAAGAGCGCAGTCGCTCGTGTCTTCATCAAGGCTGGCAAGGGCGGTATAATCGTCAACGGCAAGCCCATCGCTGACTACTTCTCACGTGAAACGTCGCTGATGATCGTGCGCCAGCCGCTCGAGCTGACGAACTACGGCCAGACGTTCGATATCAAGGTCAACGTCACGGGCGGCGGTGAGACGGGTCAAGCCGGCGCAGTGCGTCACGGCATCACCCGCGCGCTGATCGACTACGACGCGACGCTCAAGCCGACTCTGTCGACGGCCGGCTTCGTGACGCGCGATGCGCGTGAAGTCGAGCGTAAGAAAATGGGGCTGCGCAAGGCACGTCGCGCTAAGCAGTTCTCGAAGCGTTAAGCGCTTCCGGCAGGTCGCCCCAGGGCGATGCGCCGACGAAAACCGCCAGTCATCAACTGGCGGTTTAATGAGATGGTCACCCCCACCCTACATGCGGGTAACGCGGTAGGGTGTTTTCTTTTTGGAGGACCATCATGCAGAACGTAACGCTGGTTGGCATTGATCTGGGCAAGCACTCGTTTCACCTG